>BIFV01000001.1 GCA_003990955.1 Sporomusaceae bacterium FL31 | reverse complement strand
TAGTTTTCAGGGAACACTTTTGTTGCTTTGTTTGCTGCCATCTGACAGCTTATCTATGTTAACATAATCATTTTATCATGTCAACATATTTTTTTGATATTCACACTGCAGCGGCTGGGTAATTTTACCTTGCCGTGCAGCGACTTATTTATAATATCATTTTAGGTCAACATGTGTCAATTAGTAAATTCTTGATATATAAGTCAAAGTGAAACAAACCTTCTCGATTAGCACACCCCAGCAATGAATCAATCACAGTTATCCAGCTCTTCACTAATTGCCGCTGTTCCTAAAATATTCACGGCTTCTTCTTGAGGCAATTCTTCTACATCTTTAAGTTTTCTCGTAATAGTTCGCGTTTTGCGCGCAGCAGTATCAATAGAATTACTAGCTTCCTGGAGTTTTTTATGTGTCTTATCCAGCAGATCACCAAATTTACCAAATTCACTTTTCACAGCACCAAGAATATTCCATACTTCAGAACTGCGTTTTTCAATGGCTAAAGTCCTGAAGCCCATTTGTAGACTATTCAATAATGCAGCGAGTGTGGTAGGTCCTGTAACAATAATCTTATATTCCCGCATTAATATATCACATAAACCAGGACGACGCAAAACCTCAGCGTACAACCCTTCAGTTGGTAAGAACAATATAGCAAAGTCTGTAGTGGCTGGAACGCTGATATATTTATTCGCAATATTTTTCGCTTCGTTTTTAATTCTACTCTCAAGAGCTTTGGCCGTTTCCTCTGCCAAGGAAAAATCGCCTTGCTCTTGTGCATCCAAGAGTCGTTGATAATCTTCTTGAGGAAATTTGGCATCAATTGGTAACCAAACAACATCTCCATCTTTAGCCCGGCCAGGCAATTTGATTGCAAACTCGACTCGCTCGGAACTACCAGGCTTAGTTGCGATATTTTGCGCATATTGCTCGATGGTCAAGATTTGTTCAAGTAAACTACCAAGCTGCATCTCACCCCAAATTCCCCGTGTTTTGACATTGGTAAGCACACGCTTTAAGTCGCCTACACCTAAAGCAAGACTCTGCATTTCCCCAAGTCCCTTATGAACAAGTTCAAGGCGCTCACTGACTAGCCGGAAACTTTCGCCAAGTCTTTTCTCTAAAGTAACGTTTAATTTTTCATCAACAGTTTTACGCATTTCTTCCAATTTTATAGTATTGTCCTGCTGAATGGCCTTTAACTGCCCCTCAACAGTTTCTCTCATTTTATCCATACGCTGCTCATTTGACTGAGTAAGATGACTTAACTGCTTTGCAAAACTGTCTAACTGTTGCATTTGAGTCGTCATATTTTCACTCATACGGCGTAGTACCGACTCATTTAATCGATTTAACGCATTAAACACTTCTTCTCGTAATCCTTTAGCGTTAAGTCCAGTTTCTAAACGACTTTTTGCTAATTCATCCTGCAATAATTTTTCGATTCTTTCTAAACTCTTCTCTACTCCATAAATACCAATTGTCCAATCTTTACGATGATTGGCCATACGAATTTGGAAGAATATTACCCCTATTATCAAAATCAAATTAATCACACATAAACTGACTATTAAAAATTCCATATTCTTAACCTCACCTTATAGACGGTTTCGCAAATACCTTTATTTCCCTGCACAAAAAACTGCTCTCTAACCTGAGAGCAGTTTTTTATTGACCGATTACTTGAATGCAAACAGAACGTTGACGAGGCCCATCAAATTCACAAAAGTAGATACCTTGCCAAGTTCCTAAATATATTTTGTTATTTACGACAGGAACGGTGACTGACATTCCTATCAAAGATGCTTTGACGTGAGCAATAGAGTTGCCTTCATTGTGTCGGTAAGATAGTTTCGGCACTATACAGTCTAACGCTTTAAGCATATCATCGACAACATCTGGATCGGCATTCTCATTAATGGTAATCCCCGCAGTCGTATGAGGCACAAATATTTGGCACATTCCATTTTGAATGCTGCTTTGACTAACAGCTGCAATAACACGATCAGTGATTTCTAAAAATCCTTGTTGAGGTGTTTTCAATTGCAATATCTGCACAATATCAACCTCCAAAACTATTTAGCTCTCGAGCTTCGCGACATGATTAACTAACCACTCAATCCATTTATCAGCAAAGCCAACTTCTTGTATTAAGCGCCCGCCATGATCAATCCGTATTTGTTCTAAGAACATAATAATTCGATCTTTCTGAATCTGTGATTCAGAATAAAATTCTAAATCCAAAGTACTTTCAACAGGAAATAGCACTGTATATTCATTATAAATATCATCTGCGAGCGATTCATAAATATTTAATGGCTTGCCAACGATTGCAGTAAATTTATTATCATTAAATTCATCTAAGTAACCTGTAAGACGCTGTGTTAGCTCTGCAAATTGCATTTTATAACTGCCTATATAATTAGCAACAGCCTCGTCACTGGCAATAACTGTACTTAATATTTCACGGATGGACAGATAACTAGTTAGATCGTACTCAGTTAACTGCTCCAAGGATTTAATACTTTCAAGCCACTTCAAAACAACTTGATCCATTACCGCCACAGCGTTTAGAACAAATTGCTTATCTAACTGATTAATTTGTCTGCACAAATTATAGGCAGCCTGTTTACTATCCATTTGATTTTGAAGACGCTCACTAAAACAGGAATCACAATAACCCACTTGGTTATAGATAAATGGCTCCCCATCCTCGATCTTAGGAAAAGTTAAACCCAATCTATCATACAAACCTTGCTGCGCTTGTAACCGCGATTTCTCAATATGTACAGCTCCATTATAATTAAAGTCAACTTCAAAAGTTGCTTCACATTCCATACAGCGGCAAATCTTTTTGTAAATATTTACGGCTACATATTTATCGGCTTTAGGGACAATAAAATGATACATCGACGTTTGCACAAATACATAATTAAAGACATTCTGCAGATTATCCATAATAGAAACACCTTGTTGAACTTGAATATTCATATTACACTCCTCAGTAAGAACTATTTTGATGACAACTAAAAGTATATTCTATTTATACACATAAAATCCTTTTGCGTCAGACTAACTGATGCAAAAGGATTAGAAGAAATAAATGCAAAAAACTCCTGATTACTCAGAAGTTTAATTTTTGTAATGGTGCCGAGGACCGGAATCGAACCGGTACGGAGCTCACGCTCCGACGGATTTTAAGTCCGTTGCGTCTGCCAGTTCCGCCACCCCGGCAATATGAAATTGGAATTGTGGAGGCGGCACCCAGATTTGAACTGGGGAGTAAAGGTTTTGCAGACCTCTGCCTTACCACTTGGCTATGCCGCCGTTAATGGAGCGGAAAACGAGATTCGAACTCGCGACCCTCGCCTTGGCAAGGCGATGCTCTACCGCTGAGCTATTTCCGCGTAAATGGTGCCTCAGGGCAGAATCGAACTGCCGACACGAGGATTTTCAGTCCTCTGCTCTACCGACTGAGCTACCGAGGCAAATGATGGCGACCCGGATGGGACTCGAACCCACGACCTCCGCCGTGACAGGGCGGCATTCTAACCAACTAAACTACCGGGCCACAATTAAACGCATAATCTATTGTATATCATTACGCATTTCATGTCAATAGTATCTTTTTCCATCAATCAAGCACCAGTGACAACAGAAATAATTATAACTTAGCTGCTTTATATTTGTCAAGCTATTATGTTGCTAAAACTTTCTTAATCGTGTCAATAACTTGCGCTGGGTCAAAAGGCTTCACAATAAAATCTGATGCACCAGCTTTAAGAGCATCCGTGATAATCGCTTTTTGCCCTAATGCAGTTACCATAATAATTCGAGCCAATGGATTTTCATCATGAATAATCTTAACTGCTTCTATACCATCCAAATTAGGCATCGTAATATCCATTGTCGTCAATTCAGGTTTATGCAGACGATACATTTGAACAGCCTGCTTCCCATCGCCCGCCTCAGCAACAACTTCATGGCCATTTTCAATAAGCACTTTCTTAAGCATCATTCTCATAAAAGCAGAATCGTCACAAACTAGAACTTTAGCCATGTTATACCTCCAAACATTAGTACAAACCAGCCTTATTGTATAATTCATAAAAATGGTGTGTTGGACCGACACCTTTACCAAGAGAAAAACCATGCGTGATAGCCATTGTAATATAGTTCTTAGCTTGAGCTACTGCACCTTCAATAGTTAACCCCTTAGCCAATCCAGCGGCAATCGCTGATGAAAAAGTACAACCAGTCCCATGCGTATGAAGCGTGTTGATCCTCTCGTTGGCATATATAGAAAAATTCTCACCATCATAGAGCAAATCGCACGCATTCCCTGGTAAGTGTCCACCTTTAACGACTACATACCGGGCCCCCATTTCTTTGATTTCAATCGCCGCTTTTTTCATATCATCTTGGTTTTCTACTTCAAAGCCAACCAATTCTGAAGCTTCATATAGGTTAGGAGTAACTACAAATGCCTTAGGAATAAGATATTCTTTTAGAGTGTCTATTGCCTCTTTTTTTAATAAATGGCTCCCACTTTTAGATACCATTACAGTATCAAGAACAATATGATTGGCATTATGATGGACAAGTGCGCCTGTTACCGCCTTAATGATTGCTGAACTTGACAACATCCCAATTTTTACTGCATTGACTGTAATATCAGTAAAAACCGCATCAATTTGATCAATAATAATCGCATCATCCAATTCACGAATATTCGTGACTCCGCAAGTATTTTGAGCCGTAATTGCCGTTATAGCACTCATTCCAAATACGCCGAGAGCAGCAAAGGTCTTTAAGTCAGCCTGAATTCCAGCGCCGCCGCTAGAATCAGAACCAGCAATTGTTAACGCTGTATGCAACATAAAAAATCCTTTCAATATCTAAAATTAGAGTTCACTATGGTTATCATTAATTTGACAACGCATATTCTCTAAGGTTGGATTTAAATAAAGTTCCAGTTTTTCTTCCAACTCTGACAGTTGTTTAGATTCAAATACAGCAGCCATCTGTGGAGTTCTTCTAATTCGTAACTCCCCAAAAAACTCATCCCTGTAAATATTATAATAGATGATCAAGTCGCTTTCAGATAAAAAATCCGTATAATTCAAAATTACATAGGATCCATTAATAATTTTAAGCGGTTCCAGTGGTTTTATATATAATTCAAAGCCCGCAAATACTTGCGGTAATTTGGCTGCATATTGCCATTCTACTATTTTCTTTTCTAAAAAAATACTATTTAAATCATTAATATCAAAAAATCCTAATCTTGACAAGGTAGTCTCAAGGCGCTTTTCGAGCACATTTTCTAACATTTCTAAGTCAGCAACAATATAAGCTATGTCACAGAATTCAATCAAACCTACCTTGATTCGCGCTATAAATTCTTTTGTCGCATGATCATATAATACCGAGAAACTTCGCCGAGCACTCTCATTGGCATAAGTAAAAAGATGAAACAGTGTACCACTTTCACTAAGTTCTTTACTAAAAACAAATCCGTTGATTGTAGACGGTAATTTATGTATATACTCCCATTCATTGATTTTACTAATTACTTGCTGCATAAATTCTCCTTTTCTGAATAGTAATCTATTCTTTATTACTCCCTAAAAAACCTGCCAGCATTGTCACCAAAATAAATGTAACAGAATAACATGCATTAATCTAAAAGTACTGTGGGAGGTAATTTATGAGAAAGCATGTTTTGACAAAAGTATTGGCATTTCTCTTGATCGCCTTATTACTAACTGCTTGCTCGCAGCCACAAGTCAATCAAACTAATATGAAGGCTGCACCAATTTGGGCACCTAGCTTAACTCCGCTTCCTCAAGAGACAGTTGTAAAAGTCGGCATGAAACAAGTTATTTCTGATGCGGGGATTTTAATTGGAATGGCCAAAGGCTATTACGCAGATTTAGGAATCAAAATCGAACCAGTTCAGTTCAATTCTGGACAAGAAATGATTAATCAATTGGCTGCAGGCCAGCTTGATGTGGGCGCAACAGTTACTTCATCAGGCCTATTAAATGCTATGTCCCGCGATATTCCGGTAAAAATTGTGGCCGACAAAGGAATCAATGTTCCTGAAAAAGGTTACTACCGATTAGTAGTCCGGAAAGACCTGGCAAATTCCCTAAAAGATTATAGTGACTTACAAGGTAAAAAGATCGCCATTGTTGCAACGGCATCACTTGATGAAATTGCATTGGCACGAGTACTTCAAAAGGGCGGTTTAACCACAAAAGATGTTGATGTCCAAGTCATTCGCTCTTTCCCTGATATGCTGGTATCGCTTAGCAACAAAAGCATCGATGCTGCTATGGTAATTGAGCCTTTTGTAACTCTGGGAATGAGCAAAGATATCCTCGATCCCTGGAAAGATCCGGTAGAGTATGATCCTGATGCGCAAACTGCGCTACTTGTATTTGGTACCAGCATGACGAAAAACCCTGAATTAGCCAATCGTTTTATGACCGCTTATATAAAATCACTGAGAGATTACAATGATGCATTTTTCAAGAATCAAAATAAGTCAGAAATTATCGATATACTTTGTAAATACTCAGTTATTAAGGAACCAGCATTATATGAGAAAATGTATCCAACAGGACTTAATCCTAATGGCTATGTTAAATTAAAAGGTATCGAGCTGGACTTGGCATGGTATAAAGAAAACCAACTGCTCAAATCAGATATTGAGCTTCAAGACGCTGTTGACCATCGCTTCGTCGACTTCGCAATAAAAATGCTGGGAACATATTAAACTCAAATAGTCTGCGCGAGGTGAGTGTATGGCAAAATCAAATAACTCTAAAGTAATTCGCATCTTATCTATATTGTCGCCTTTAACACTCCTAATCCTTTGGGAACTATTGGCGCAAATCGGCGCAATTGACATCCGGCTTTTTTCAAGCCCATTCTTAATATTTAAATCCTTTATCCCCTTAATGCTGTCCGGCGATCTCCTAAATAACACCGCAGTTAGCGTTCAGCGCGTTATTCTAGGATTTATTGCCGGTTCGGTTCCAGGTATCCTGATTGGTATTAGCATGGGCTTATCTCCTTTCATAAGATCAGCGATTGAGCCTATGATTGCAGCCACTTATCCCATTCCCAAATTAGCGCTAATGCCTCTGATTTTATTAATCTTTGGACTCGGTGAGACATCTAAAATTTTTACAATTGCAATCGGAGTTTTTTACTTAGTTGTGATAAACACAATGGCCGGTGTACTCAGTATAGATAGAATCTATCTTGATGTAGCTAAAAACTTCGGAGCCAGCCGAAAGGATTTTTATTTAACCGTTGCTTTACCTGGTGCACTGCCAATGATTTTTGCCGGTCTGAAACTTGGTATGGGCATGGCGTTGATTTTGATTGTTGCTGCTGAATTATCTGCCGCTAAAGCAGGAATAGGCTGGATGATCTGGCGCTCCTATGATATGTTTGATATTGAACAAATGTTTGTAGCTTTAATAATGCTATCCGTTCTCGGCTATATTTTTTCACTGATCCTCGATTTAATCGAACGTTTAGTATTGCCTTGGAAACAAGAATGCTGACAAGGAGGCACCGTCATGATCAACACCAGTGATCGGATAGTTATTGAAAATGCTAACAAATTTTTTGAAACCACTCAAGGCAGGGTTACTGCACTGCAAGATATTAATTTAACGATTAAAGACGGTGAATTTTTTTGCATTGTCGGCCCCAGTGGTTGCGGAAAAACAACGCTACTTAGAATCCTCGCTGATTTGGAGAACACTTCGACTGGACAGATAACCATTAAAAGCAGCGCAAGCGGCCGTCCGATAAACTCGATGGTCTTTCAAGAACAGTCGATTTTCCCCTGGATGACCGTAATCGAAAATGTGGGATATGGATTGAGAATGCGTGGCATATCCAAAAAGGTACGCAACGAAATTGCTGAACATTATATACAAATGATCGGGTTAAGTAAATTTGCTCATTCCTATCCTTGTCAATTATCTGGTGGTATGAAGCAACGGGTAAGTGTCGCACGTGCCTTTGCCAATGATCCAGAAATTTTATTGATGGATGAGCCATTTGGAGCTTTAGACGAACAAAACAGAATCATTCTACAGCAAGAACTGCTGCAAATTTGGGAGTCAAGTAAAAAAACGACTGTTTTTATCACTCACAGTATCGACGAAGCTCTGTGTGTCGGTGATAAGGTGATGATCATGACTGCTCATCCGGGCACTATCAAGACAATTATTGATATTGATTTACCTAGACCACGTGATATTGCTGAAATACGTACAACATTTCATTACAATCAACTATTTCAAAAGATCTGGCTTAGCTTGCGTGAAGAAGTACTAAAAAGTAAACAACTGGAATTCAATAACAAATAAAACAGCCAGCTGGATGACCAGCTGGCTGTTTTATTTGTTACTTAGTTGCGAAGGTGTGGCAATTGGTTTCCTGAGGATCACCTGCTTTATTACCCCCACTATCAACACTTACTTGGATAGTTGAAGCATTACACCGTTGACCCTGGCTCCAGTACTTACAGTTTTCAACTTTACACATAACGTCTTTTGCCATGATATCACCTCCTGCAACATTATTATCGGCAAATACAGCATAGATTATGTTTAAATAGCCTGAATTTCAAATTGTAATTACTGGCGTAACATAAAAAAACTTCTATCAAAATGATAGAAGTTTTGTTAATTAATAAATGGCAGGGGCAGTAGGACTTGAACCCACAACCAACGGTTTTGGAGACCGCTACTCTACCAATTGAGCTATACCCCTAGGAATGGAGCGGAAAACGAGATTCGAACTCGCGACCCTCGCCTTGGCAAGGCGATGCTCTACCGCTGAGCTATTTCCGCATAATGGCGACCCGGATGGGACTCGAACCCACGACCTCCGCCGTGACAGGGCGGCATTCTAACCAACTAAACTACCGGGCCACAGAATTGCCTTACAGATTAATATAATATCATTTTCTAACTATTATATCAATAGCCAATTATCTGCTAAATTTATGAATAGACTCCTTTAGGACACTTATTCATCACATTTTCAGCTCATTAGCATTTTTTTGCCTAATTTATATTTTCCGGCTCCCACGCTTAGTCATCGCGAGCCCCGCCTTACACATCGGACATTCTTCAGCATGATAAGTTGTTACAGTAAGATTCAGCAAGGCTTTGTGAGGGATAGCAAAACTGGCTTTACCGCCACTCCGATCAACAAGCATACCAATTCCTACCGGTACTCCACCGTGTTCCAGAACAACATCAAGCACTTCTTGCACAGAACCGCCAGTTGTAACAATATCTTCCACGATCAGCACTCGTTCACCTGGCTTAATCACGAACCCGCGGCGCAAAGTCATCTTACCATTTTCACGCTCAGTAAAAATAGCCCTGGTGCCCAATGATTTCCCCACTTCATGGGCTAATAGAATTCCGCCAGTTACTGGACCTACAACCACTTCAACATTTTCATCAGCAAATTTACTTGCTAAAGCTTCACATAATTGAGCAGTATAATTGGGGTACTGAAGCACTTGAAATTTCTCTACATATAGCGGACTATGTAACCCAGAAGTTAGTAAAAAATGCCCTTCTAAAATAGCACCCGTATCGATAAATAACTGTTTCACTTCTTCTTCATTCATTTAGTGCCCCTCCATTTCATGCAAAATTTGTTTGGCTGACTCATAAGGATTTTGCGCGGCAGTAATTGGGCGACCAACTACCAAATGGCTTGCTCCGGCTGCCAGTGCCCCTGCAGGTGTTGCCACACGACTCTGATCATTCAAAGCAGCGCCAGCTGGTCTTACTCCCGGAGTAACAATTAGAAATTGATCACCACAAGCTTTCCGAATGAGAGCGGCTTCTTGCGGCGACGCAACAACACCATCGATTCCTGCGGCCTGAGCTAAGCTAGCGAATCGAACAACTTGATCAGCTATATCGACTCTATGCCCCATAGAGTCCCAATCACTTTGACTAATACTTGTCAATACCGTAACGGCTATTAATTGGGGACGTGAAATCTTTAAAATCTCAGCTTCATTTTTTACAGCCTCTGCTGCAGCCTTCATCATGGTAGGTCCACCACTCGCATGCACGTTTAGCATAGATACGCCCAGCCTAGTTAAAGAAGTCAGACCATGAGCCACTGTATTCGGAATATCATGAAGCTTCAAATCCAAAAATATCTCTTTATTCAGGTGACGGAGATAATCAATGACCGTGTTGCCAACGCTGTAATACAATTCCATGCCAACCTTATAATAGCTTACGCCATCTCCTAGGTTTTCCACCAAACGCTTAACTTGATCAAAATCCGAAAAATCAAGCGCTACAATTAAACGATTGCTATTTGCCATAACTCCACTCCTACCTGAAATATTGCCTTATTTCTCGCCAACCTTGACTTGTCCGACAAGCTGGCTGACATGCGATAAACCTTTTTTGGCAAGGTAGTCTTTGATACCATCAGCGATTTCCATGGCAGCATGCGGATTCACAAAATTTGCAGTACCAACTGCAACAGCACTGGCGCCGGCAAGAATGAATTCAACAGCGTCTTCAGCAGTCATAATCCCACCCATACCGACAATCGGTACCTTCACCGCATTCGCAACCTGCCACACCATTCGAACGGCTACCGGCTTTACAGCCGGCCCTGATAAGCCGCCAACTACATTCCCCAACACGGGTTGCCAGGTATGAATATTAATAGCCATACCTAGTAATGTATTAATCAATGCTATAGCATCTGCCCCTGCTGCCTCTACCGCTTTCGCCATTTCCACGATATCCGTTACATTGGGCGATAGTTTTACGATAACCGGCAAGCTAGTACTGCTTTTTACCATTTTCACTACACTGGCCGCACTATCACAATTTGTACCAAAAGCAATGCCCCCTTGTTTAACATTGGGACATGATATATTCAGTTCTAGGCCAGCGACACCTTTTACCTCTAGCCGTTTGGCAAGCTCGCCATACTCTTCGACAGTATTTCCGGCAATATTAACAATAACCGGAACATCATAGTCCGCTAAGGCTGGCAGCGTATGATTTAAAAACTCATCCACCCCTGGATTTTCCAGCCCAATTGAATTGAGCATTCCTGCTGGGGTTTCGGCAATCCGCACCCCGGAATTGCCGCTGCGCGGTGTGAGAGTGGTTCCCTTCACAACGACTGCGCCGATTTTATTAATATCCACAAAGTCGCTATATTCCATGCCAAAGCCAAAAGTTCCTGAAGCAGTCATCACCGGTGTCTTCATTTTTATGCCGGCAAGATCAACTGACAGCATGTTCAAACAACTATCCGCAGCCATTAGAACACCTCCCCTGCCCAAAAAACCGGGCCATCGGTACAAACTTTTTTTCGTTTGCTGTCTTTGCCCGCACAGGTACAGGATAAGCAAGCGCCGACACCACATGCCATGTGTTCTTCAAGCGATACCTGACAGGGTATTGCAAACGTTTTTGCGATCATAGCTACTCTTTCTAACATGGGCCGGGGACCACAGGCGTAGATCATGTCATAGATCCCCGCTTCCAATAAAGCAGGAAGAGCATCTACAGTAAAACCACGTTGTCCAACCGATCCATCATCAGTAGTAATATGTACCTTTTGACAAATCTGATTATAGATACTATTCCAGAACATTTCCTGTTCTGACCGCCCACCCATTAGAATTTCTATAGGACGCGGACAGAGCCGCTGAGCCAAAAAGACCAGCGGCGCTAAACCCATTCCGCCTCCAACAAGAAGCGGAGTTTTGCATTCTAGATTAAAACCTTTTCCTAGCGGTCCCATACAATCAATGATGTCATTTTGTTTTAGAGCAGCCAAACGAGCTGTTCCCTGACCGACAATGCGGTAAATAGTACTTATTGTTCCATGTTGCTTATCCACTGATGAAATACTTAATGGACGCCTCAGTAATGGATAATAACCATCAGTCACTCTAAGGTGAATAAATTGCCCTGGAGCAGCCTGATTTGCTAGTTCTGGCGCATAGACAGTCAGTTTATTTACCTGATTTGCAATTGTTTCCTGTTTAACAATCGGGGCTTGGACTACCAACTTAGACAAGGTTATCCCCTCCGCCAACATAGTCCTGCAATGCTAAGGCATAAACTAATCTGCGCTCACGCATGAAATTCAGTACATGAAGGACTTCCTTTGCTGTATCCATAGAGGTCAAGCAAGGAATGGCATGTTCGACGGTCGCCCGGCGGATTTTAAAACCATCCCGTTCCGGCTCTTTCCCATGAGTTAGCGTATTAATAACCATATTGATTTTGCCGGTTTTAATCATTTGGATGATGTCAGCTTTATGCTCGTGAACCTTTTGTACTGTATCTACACTTAACCCTAACGATTGTAAGTATTGAGCAGTGCCTGCGGTTGCGACAAGACTGTAGCCTAAATCAGCAAAGCCTTTTGCAAGCTCACCGGCTTCAGTTTTATCTTTGTTTGCCACAGTAAACAGCACCGTTCCTTGCGACGGAACATTCATTCCCGCAGCTGTTAACGCTTTATATAATGCCCTTGCATAATGATAATCAGTTCCCATAACTTCGCCTGTGGATTTCATCTCAGGTCCTAATGAGATATCAACTTGCTGCATTTTCGCAAAAGAGAATACTGGGGCTTTAACGGCAATATAAGGTTTAGGCGGCATTAAACCAGGCTTATATCCCAGCGATTTCAAAGTCTCACCTAAAGCTATTCTAGTCGCAACATTGACCATAGGTACATTGGTAACCTTACTTAAGAATGGGATAGTCCGGCTTGAACGTGGATTTACTTCAATGACATACACAATATCATCAACAACCACATACTGAATGTTAAGTAATCCCTTAACATTTAAGCCTACAGCCAGTCTTTTGGTATAATCAACAATGGTATCAATCACGTTTGCAGACAACGTTTGCGTAGGATAAACAGCGATACTATCGCCAGAGTGAACACCAGCTCTTTCGACATGTTCCATAATCCCAGGAATGAGTACGTCTTTTCCGTCAGAGATTGCATCAACTTCAACCTCAGTCCCTTGCATATAGCGATCAACTAACACTGGATGTTCCGGTGAAGCTTTCACCGCTCGAGTCATATAGTCCTTTAATTCAGCCTCACTATAAACAATTTCCATAGCGCGGCCGCCTAGAACATAAGATGGACGCACTACTACCGGATAACCGATTTTTGTTGCTTCAATTACAGCGTCAACACCATTTGTAACAGTTGCTCCCTGAGGGCGCGGAATTCCAATCTCTTCAAGCAATGCATCGAACTTTTCTCTATCTTCAGCTTTATCGATATTTTCCACCGAAGTACCGAATACTTTAACTCCAGCTTTGGATAATGGACCTGCCAGGTTAATCGCAGTCTGACCACCAAACTGCACAATAACCCCTTCAGGCTGTTCTTTATCAATGATATTTAAGACATCTTCCGGTGTCAGCGGCTCAAAGTACAGTCGATCAGATGTATCAAAATCTGTACTTACAGTTTCCGGATTGTTATTTACAATAATTGATTCTAAGCCCATTTCACGCAGTGCCCACACCGAGTGTACTGAACAATAATCAAATTCTACCCCTTGTCCAATCCTGATTGGGCCAGAACCTAACACCATAACTTTACGTTTATTTGAGATACTGACTTCATCTTCTTGTGCATAGGTTGAGTAGTAGTAAGGAGTTGCTGCCTCAAACTCAGCCGCGCAGGTATCCACCATCTTATAGCAAGGTATCACCTGCTGTGCTTTGCGAAGAGTTCTAATTTCATCAGTAGTTTTTCCTGTAATCTCGGCAATTGTTTTATCAGCAAAGCCTATTTTCTTTGCAGCAGCCATCAGAGCCGGTGACAATTCCTCAACAGTTACACGATCTTCCATATTAACAACATTTTGAATCTTATCCAAGAACCAGTAGTCGATTCCGGTAACATCATGAATATCTTTTACATCAATTTTACGACGCAAAGCCTCTGCTACAACAAAAAGCCGCTCATCATTCGCAAGTTTCAAGTTGGCGCGGACAGCCTCCGTGGAAAGCTGTGCTATTTCTGGTATATGAAGGCGATGCAAGCCAATCTCTAAAGAACGAACGGCTTTTAGTAGAGCGCCTTCAAAAGTACGGTCAATCGACATGACCTCACCAGTAGCTTTCATTTGAGTTCCTAGTATCCGATCAGCAAATATAAATTTGTCGAAAGGCCATCTAGGAAACTTGACTACAACATAGTCAAGTGTTGGCTCAAAGCATGCCATGGTTTTTTGTGTAACGGCATTAATGATCTCATCCAAATGATATCCAATTGCGATTTTCGTCGCCACTTTAGCAATTGGATAGCCAGTAGCCTTTGAGGCTAGAGCACTTGAGCGACTTACCCGGGGATTTACTTCAATAACATAATACTGATTACTGTGAGGATCAAGTGCATATTGGGCATTACAGCCACCTTCGATACCCAGTTCTCTAATAATTCTTAGTGAAGCGCTGCGCAGCATCTGATATTCATAATCAGTGAGTGTTTGTGAAGGAGCAACAACAATACTATCACCAGTATGAATTCCGACTGGATCAAAGTTTTCCATATTACATACGGTTATGCAGTTGTCGTTGGCGTCCCGCATAACCTCATACTCGATTTCTTTCCAGCCAGCTACACTACGCTCAATCAAAACTTGACCGATCAGACTGTATTTTAAGCCCCGAGTCACAATATCAACTAATTCTTCGTCGCTACTAGCGATCCCGCCACCAGTTCCACCCATGGTATAAGCAGGGCGAACAATAAGCGGAAAACCAATTTCTCTTGCAAACTCCTGAGCACTTTGAATATCTTCTACAATCGTACTCTCAGGGATTGGCTCACCAATAGCCTGCATAGTTTCTTTAAACAGTTCCCGGTCCTCAGCTTTTTTTATTGCTTCAATTGATGTTCCCAGTAACTCTGCATTGTATTTTTCAAAAACGCCCCGCTCAGCTAATTTGAAAGCTAAATTCAAACCAGCCTGACCACCTAAGGTAGCTAGCACACCATCGGGGCGCTCTTTTGCAATGATTTCCTCAAGAAATTCTGGCGTTAATGGCTCTATATAAACACGGTCAGCAATATTCGCATCAGTCATAATTGTAGCTGGATTGCTGTTTACAAGTACAACCTTGATTCCTTCTTCTTTCAAAGCACGGCAGGCTTGCGTTCCTGCATAGTCAAACTCAGCTGCCTGACCGATAACGATTGGTCCTGATCCGATCACAAGTACTTTTCGCAGATATTCCTTTTTTGGCATAATTTATTTCCCCTCCGTAAGCAGTGTCCAAAATTCGTCAAACAGATAAGTATTATCATCAGGCCCAGGAGCTGCTTCCGGGTGGTATTGGACAGAGAATAGTGGAATGTCTTTATGACGCATCCCCTCTACCGTGCCATCATTCACTGCCCGGTGAGTAATGATTAAATTTTTGCCGGCAAGTGATTCTTCATGCACCGAATAACCATGGTTCTGAGAGGTAATATGCACGCGTCCTGTTCTTAAGTTTTTAACAGGCTGATTGGAACCCCGGTGACCAAATTTAAGTTTATAAGTATCGGCTCCAAGCGCTAACGCAATGAGCTGGTGTCCGAGGCATATTCCAAAGATAGGTTTCTTGCCAAGTAATTCTTTAATAACTGCAATAGCTTCAGGTACATCTTTAGGATCTCCTGGCCCGTTAGATAAAAAGATTCCGTCCGGCTTCATTGCCATAATTTCATCTGCAGTGGTATACGCAGGCACTATCGTCAAATCACAGCCGATTTTATTGAGCGAGTTTAAAATATTACGCTTGATTCCGTAATCTACAACGACAACATGAGGCCCCTTGTTCGGCATCCGATAAATTTCCTTGGTCGTTACTTCTTGTACAACATCAAGCTTTGGTGGTGTTGCAAATAACTTAGAAGTTTCCTCTTCACTGGTGCTCTCTGGAACAATAATCCCTTTCATCGTACCGTGTGAGCGGATACGGCGGGTAATTGCTCTGGTATCAACGCCATAGATGCAAGGAATGTTCCGTGACTTTAAGTAATCAGCCAGCGTACCTTCAGACTGCCAATTACTTGGGTTTACACATAACTCACTTATGATAAAACCGCGCACATATGGCTGATTGGATTGTTCGAATAAATCGGCGACGCCATAATTTCCTACGAGAGGAAATGTTAATGTCACTATTTGTCCGCAATAGGATGGATCTGTCAATATTTCTTGATAACCAGTCATACCTGTATTAAATACCACTTCGCCAACCGCACTGGTATCTTGTAACATATTGCCATAAAAAACACTGCCGTCTTCTAATATTAATTTACCCTTCATTCATGCACCTCGCCATTTTGCATAATAAATTCTCCATTTACTATTGTAGCAATTGCTTTTCCTTTTAGTTTCATCCCTTCAAAAGGTGTATGCTTTCCTCTGGTATAGAACTTTTTGCTGTCAACAATCCATTCACAATCTGGATCCAATATAGTAATATCGGCAGTGGCTCCAGTTTTTAGTACACCGCTATTGAGCTTTAGTATACGCGCTGGCGCAACAGACATTCTTTCAATAATTTCATTTAAACTAAACTTTCCTGTATGATAAAGATTTGTCAATATTACACCAACTGCTGTTTCTAAACCAGTAAAGCCACTTGGAGCATACCGGTACTCGCGATCCTTTTCCTCAAAAGCATGAGGTGCATGATCAGAAGCGATAGCGTCAATCGTACCATCTTTCAAGCCCGCTAGTAAAGCTTCAACATGATCAGCCGATCGTAATGGCGGATTTACTTTTGTAGCAGTATCAAAAGCAGTTACTGCCTCGTCAGTTAATGTTAAATGGTGCGGAGTAACCTCAGCGGTAACTTTAACCCCTCGTTGTTTAGCCTGACGAATTAATTCAACTGCGCCTTTGCTGCTAAGATGCGCAATATGCACGGCAGCTCCCGCGTACTCGGCGAGAAGAATATCTCTGGCCACCGCAATGTCTTCAGCCACGGACGGGCGTCCTTTCATGCCTAGCATGGCGGAAACAGCTCCTTCATGCATGAAGCCATCACCAGCTAAGCTATCATCCTCTGCATGAGAAATAACCGGACTATCAAAACGCGCTAAGTATTCAAATGCATTTAAAAGGAGCTGTGCACTATCTACATAATGTCCTCCATCATCGGATATCGCAACAGCGCCTGCATGAAGCATATCACCAACTTCCGCAAGCTCCTTACCTTCCTGTCCTTTGCTAAGCGCGCCAATCACCTTAACATTCACAATCCCCTCAGTCTGAGCCCGTTGCAAAATGCCAGAAACCACAATTGAATTATCGACAACCGGTTTTGTGTTAGGCATGCAGGCAATTGTCGTAAACCCGCCTGCGGCGGCTGCCCTGGTTCCTGACCCAATGTCTTCTTTAGCCTCTAATCCCGGCTCGCGAAGGTGTACATGCATATCAATCAAGCCTGGAGTAATGACTAAACCATCAGCATTATAAACCTCAGCACCTTCTGAGGAGAGACCTTTACCAATTTGTGCAATTTTTCCATTCTCAATCAAGATATCGCCTATTTCGTCATAGTTATCAAGAGGATTGATAATCCGTCCAGCCTTAAGCAGTAGTTTCAATGTTCTTACCTCCCATTAACACCAAAAACAACAGTGCCATTCTAATTGCCAGTCCATTCTTGACTTGCTCTTGTATCGCAGATTTCTCACTATAAGCTACATCAGGCGCTATTTCCAGACCTCGATTCATTGGCCCTGGATGCATAACCAAAGCATCCGGCTTTGCTAACGCCAGTCGAGCTTGGTTAACACCAAAAATGCGAGCATATTCACGCGCAGAAGGGAATAACCCCTTCTGCTGACGCTCAAGCTGAATTCTAAGTACATTCACAACATCAGCATCTTCCAGTGCATCCTCGATCCGATTATGAACATGAATGCCTGCTTGTTCAATAAATCGTGGCAACAATGTTTGCGGACCCGCTATGTGTATGTCGGCACCCATTTTCTTAAGTCCCCAAATATTTGACCTGGCAACACGACTATGAAGGATATCTCCTAAGATTGCCACCTTAAGCCCCTGCAAGTTCTCTTTATATTGTTTAATTGTAAACATATCCAGCAAACCTTGGGTTGGATGCTCATGAGCGCCATCCCCTGCATTGATAATAATTGGACTAACTGTATTTGCTGCATATTGTGCAGCGCCTTCGGCTGCATGCCGCATCACAATCACATCTACACCCATAGCTTCAACAGTCATCAGGGTATCACGCAAGCTCTCGCCTTTTACTACACTACTAGCACTGGTCGTGATATTCACGACATCTGCTCCTAAATATTTCCCTGCTAGCTCAAAAGAGGTACGCGTTCTAGTACTTGGCTCAAAAAACAGGTTAATGATCGACTTTCCACGCAATGTTGGTACTTTTTTAATATCCCGATCTATGATGTTTTTCATTTCTTTAGCCGTATCCAAAACCAGTTCCATTTCAGCTACTGACATGTTTTCAAGCCCAAGAATGTTTTTGTTACGAAGAGATACCTGCCGACTTTTAGTCACAACCATTCCTCCTAATTAAATAAACTCCCTGCCGTGGGTGGCAAGGAGTTATACAGAGGCCATTCCGGCATAAAATGCCAGACCACGTTAACATCCTTGCCGACCTCTCCGGATCAACTTAAAGGATAGTATTTGTAATTTCGTATGCAATAACACCTTTTCCATCAGCGCGTACCTTCCCGGTTTCGCAGAACCGACTTAAAGGCATTAATATTTATGCAGTATTCATTTATATATATACTATCAAAAGAGTTGATCAGTGTCAACGGCACCACTTACAAAAAAAGCCTTCCAGCGTGTGAAGACGCAAGAAGGCATAGTTTATACTTATGCATGATTTCCTTCCCAGCCTCACAGGACCAGTTTAAAGGCATATTTTATTTGTTGTTATAATATCAAATTTAGCTATTATTGTCAATATCTAAGAGTGCATTTATCTTCTCACTGGTGTACGATTATATACACGATATGACTTAAAATAAAAATCCGGCAAATGAATGCCAGATCTCTGATAGTTGTCTATGTACGATTACACCAAAAACATCAACTTGGTGCGGTCGAGTGGATTTGAACCACCACGAGGTTGCCCCCACTAGCTCCTGAGGCTAGCGCGTCTGCCGTTCCGCCACGACCGCTTAATTACACTAAGCGAATAACAGTTGTATTCTACCATATCGCTATATGAGCGTCAATATTTTAAGCTACTTAGCAGCAATACCTAGCTCCCATGAATTCCATAGATTCCCCGCCGGTGTTGGGTTAGGCTTATAGTTAACTATCGTGGGTTTAACCGCATCAATATTGGCCCGATAATATAACGGTACAATAGGACTTTCTTGAAGCAGGATTTCCTGTATTCTAAAGTATGCAAGTTTACGCACATCGAGATCAACTGCGCGAGCGCCCTGCTCTGTAAGAGAATCGACCTCGGCATTCCGCCAACCAGGATAATTCTGACCTTCATAGCCATTTGTTAGGGAGGGAATCTTGCGAGAATTCCATAAGTTTTTATTATCAGGGTCAAGGCCAGCAACCCATGCATACATAGCAGTTTCGAAACGACGGTTTTTTATAATATCACTAAAAAAGCGTGGCGCATCAATCAATCGAACTTCCATGATAATACCAACTTCCCTTAGCTGCCCAGCAATAGCTTCTGCTACTGTTTCACGAACCTTATTACCACCGGTAGTGACAAGGGAAAACGATAATTTCTGACCATCCTTCATAAAAACCCCATCAGGACCTTGCTTCCAGCCTGCTTGTATCAAAAGATCACGAGCTGCCGTCACATCACGCCCACCACCAGCAATAGCAGGGTTATATGCCCACGATAGCGGTGACTGATCTCCAAATGCTGGACTGGCGACATTACGTAAGGTTTGATTAATCAGCGCTTGGCGATCAATTCCAAGAGCAATTGCTTTACGAATCCTGATATCTTGAAATAAGGAATTATCTAAATTGAAGTCTAAATGTTCCCAGATCATATTCGGTGATATCATCGTGTTATAACCCGATACAGCCTTGACTTGATCAAATTGTGTGAAATTGATATTACTGACAATATCAATTTCGCCAGATTTTAATTGCGTTAACATGATGTTAGGATCTGGGAATATTTTATAGACGAATGTGCTTAAATTGGGTTTTCCTCTAAAATAAGCCGGATTGGCTTCAAAGACAATAGCATCAGCGATACGCCACTCTTTAAATTTAAATGCACCAGTTCCAATCGGAGCACGATTAAATTGACTTTTATTAATATCTACTGATTCTAAGATATGTTTTGGTAATATTGTTGAAAACAACGTCAAATAAGGAGCATAATATTCTTTAAATTTTATCTCGACAGTATATTGATCTTGCGTTTCAATAGAAGCTATTTTATCATAGCCATCCCTTGTGACCACACTATTTTTCGGATTCATGATAGTTTGCCAAGTAAACACTACGTCTTGCGCCGTTAAGGGAACTCCATCATGCCAAACAACATCTTGTCTTAGCTTATAAATAACAGTAAGACCATCCTGACTAACTCCTCCGTTTTGAATTGTAGGTACCTGGACAGCTAAATCACCCATCCATTCACCTTTATCATTTGTTGTAACTAGGCCATTAAATATGAGCCGAGCAACTTCTGACGTTGCCAACATATCTGATAATAACGGATTGAGCATGTTCGGCTCCTGGATACTCCCGTAACTTAATTGTCCCCCTGACTGGATTTGGGGCTTATTAGATTGCTTTGTCTCTGTTTTTAAACCACCACAACCAGCTAATAAAAGCATTGCTATGAAAACTATGCAAAAAATTTTGCTATTTGCCAACATCCATCCCTCATCTACCGTATAAATCTTGATACCGCTGCTTGCTATGCAAGACTCTTCCTACATATTCTTTAGTTTCTTTAAATGGTATTTGATCAAAATCTTTAAATCCCATCCCCCAGCCATAACGCTGCATCCATTGTTTAACATTTCCGCGACCGCCATTATATGCGGCAAGCATAAGTACTTCATTTTCTTTGAATTCTTTCTTCAATGATAGCAGATACCAAGTACCAAATCGAATATTAACTTCTGGATCCTCTAAATCACTCAGTTTAAAATTGGGATATTCTATTTGCGAAGCAATCCATTGCGCTGTTTCCGGCATCAACTGCATTAAACCTATAGCCCCCTTAGGTGATCGAGCCTGAGGAATAAATTTACTTTCAGTTCTAATAATACCAGCCACCAGCAATGGATCTAATTCATTTGCCAATGCATAGCGATAAATGATATCGCGATAAGGATATGGATATAAATATTTTTTTTGAAACCAGTCACTATTAAAGCCGGCATAAGCGCCAACAATAAGAATGACTAAACACATTACCAGGATTTTCATCCAGGCCAAGATACGCAAGATCAATCACTCCGCTTTTTTTACTCTAACAAAAGCTATGTGCTAACCGGGGAAAAAATGCGAAGTTAGAAATTATCTCACTCAAGATTCCTAACTTCTGAGATCAGCTTAATTACTTGCTCCCATCTGGTCAACACCTGACTTCTAGTATTACTAAGATCACGATTGTTATCAATAACGACATGTGCATATTTAGCTTTTTCCACAAGATTCATCTGTGATTTTATGCGAACCATAGCCTGCTCCAAAGACAAACCATTGCGTTCCATCAGCCGCTGAACTTGTACATCTTGATCAACATAAACAACCCAAATTTCATCAGCCATGTCTTGCCAGCCGACTTCATATAGTAAGGGTACATCCAAGACTAAGCATTTTCCGCCATGCTGCGCAAAACAAGTTATTTTTTCAAATAAACTCTGTTTAATCCGCGGATGCATAATTGCTTCTAAATTTTTTCTGGCATTCTCGTTATTAAATATTTTTTCGCCCAGCTTATTTCTATTGATGGTTTGATCTGACAATAAAATATCTTCACCGAAATGCTTTATAATATCGTACCATGCCGGTTTTTGGGGTTCCATTACTTCATGAGCAATTTTATCTGCATCTAAAATAAAGGCTCCAAGTTCAGCCAGCATTTTACTAACTGTACTTTTACCACTCGCTATCCCGCCAGTTAGGCCAATTACATACATAAAAAATCTCCCTCAATGTTGGCATATAGAGCAAAAATGTGTCCCCCTGCCACCAACCTCTGTTTTAACAATTGGCGCTCCACACTTATAACAGGGCAACCCTTTACGGCCATAGACTTGCAGAAAGTTCTGATGGCTGCCGCTTTGCCCCATCCCATCTCGATAATCACGGAAGGTTGTGCCTCCATGTTCAATTCCATCAGCAATGACCTTGTTAATGGCATGATACAGTGTTTCTATTTCATCATCACTCAGACTGTTTGCCGTCCGTTCAGGATGGATACCGCCAATAGCCAAACATTCATCAACATAGATATTACCTAATCCACCGATATATTTTTGATTTAAGAGTACTGCTTTTATCTTGCTTTTACTCTTTTTCAGAACACTTTGCAAATATTCAGGAGTGAACTCAGCAGAGAGAGGCTCTGGCCCCATCGAAAAAAGGCCAGAAATACGCCAAAGTTCCTCTGATTGCATGGCATAGAGAGTCCCTAAAGTGCGCGTATCTGCATAAAGCAAATAATCACCATTGTTTAATTCAAAAACAATCCGCGTGAACTTGTCAAACGGCTCTTTTGCTTTGACATAATAAAGCCGACCAGTCATCCGCAGGTGGATGATGATAACAATCCCGTTATCTAAGTGCAACAACAAATACTTCCCTTGACGAGCCAACAACGAAATGCTTCTTCCAGTTATAATAGCCTGAAACTCATCAGCAGATGGCCACTTAATGAGCCGCGGTAGTTTTATATCAACATGAGTTATTTTACACCCTGTTATTTTCGCAGCAAGCGTGCGACGAACAGTTTCAACTTCCGGCATTTCTGGCATGCTATTTCCTCCATTACTTTGCTTTGGCCCAATTTACTCCTATTTTAACATCAGCAGTGAGTGGTACTGAAAGTTGGACAGCGCGTTCCATCGCCTGTTGAACAATTTCTGCAACTTTTGCAACCTCTCCATCAATTACTTCTAAAACAAGTTCATCATGTACTTGCAGAAGGATACGACTTCGAAGATGATTATCCCGCAATTGGTTATATACATCGATCATCGCTTTTTTAATAATATCCGCAGCCGTTCCCTGAATGGGTGTATTCATCGCTGTCCGCTCCGCAAAAGACCTTTGATTAAAATTACTGCTGTTAATATCCGGCAAATACCTTCTCCTGCCAAACAATGTAGTAACATAGCCTTTGCTATGAGCTTCCTTGACAATTTGATCAATGAATTCTTTTACTCCACTGCATGTCTTAAAATAACTTTCTATATATTGTGCAGCTTCTTTGCGCGTAACGCCCAAATCACGCGACAGTCCGTAATCGCTAATTCCATAAACAATCCCAAAGTTAACAGCTTTTGCTTTACTCCGCATTTCAGAGGTAACCTCATTCATGCTTACACCAAAAACTTCAGCGGCTGTCCTGGTATGAATATCTTGATTGGTTGTAAAAGCGTCTACAAAATTTTCATCACGGGACATATGTGCCAAGACCCTAAGCTCAATTTGGGAATAATCTGCTGACATCAAATATTTATAATCATCTCCAGGTATAAACAGTTCTCTGATCCGTCTTCCGACTTCTGTCCGAATCGGGATATTTTGCAAATTAGGATCAGAGCTGCTAAGTCTGCCGGTGGCTGTAACGAGTTGATTAAATGTTGTATGAATTCGCTTGGTATTCTCATTTACCAAGCCTTCCATTCCATCTAGATAAGTAGATTTCAATTTAGTTAATACCCGATATTCTAACAACTTGTCGATAATGGGATGATCTCCGGATAATTTTTCCAACACTTCAGCATCAGTAGAATACCCAGTTTTAGTCTTTTTAATAATTGGCAATTTAAGCTTATCAAATAAAATATTACCTAATTGTTTTGTTGAATTAACATTAAATTCTTCCCCGGATAACTGATAAATCTCGCCAAGAAGTGCTTCAATTTTAATAGCTATATCGGCTGACATTGAGCGAAGATGTTCAACATCCACTTTGATACCGGCATTCTCCATTGAAACCAGGACTTTAACCAGCGGCAATTCAATTTCATAATATAAGTTTATAAGTTCTAGTTCTTGCAGCTTGTTCTCCAAAATTGGATACAATTTTTGAACAATAGTAGCTGCCCAAGCTGCATAAGCACTATCCTGTAAAGTTTTCCCCACTTGATTACTATACAAACCTAAATACTTTTCCTTAAGCTCGACTAATGGATATTGACTAGCTGTAGGATCAATAAGATATGCAGCTAAAGCTGTATCAAAAACAGGTCCACTAAAATTCAAACCTGATTGGCAGCAAGCCGCATAAGCATTTTTTATCTCATGGGTAACTTTATGAACAGCAGTATCCTCAAGTACTTTTTGTACCTCGCGCCAAGCTTCTGACTCTTTAGGAACGTATACAGAATGATTTTCAGCCGTCACAAATGCAATTCCCACAAAAGCGCTATCAGGAGTCCGGCCTGCCAATACAGGATAGAAAATAAAAAGCGATTTGTCTTGGATTTCAGCTATAATATCAATCATTGACTGTTTATCACTAATAATTCTGGCATCTGCAATCACTTCATCTTCTAGTTTGGCGCTATGACTTTGCCCAGGAAATATAACATCCATGCGTGATAACAAACTTTTAAATTCAAATTTAGTGAAAATAGATTGAAGCCCTTCATAATTAGGTTGGAAAGAATATTCTTCAGGACTAAATACAAGCGGCATATCGATGATAATAGAGGCTAACTTTTTAGAAAGCAACGCTAGATCCGCATGATTATGTAAATTTTCCTGAAGTTTTTTCCCTGAGACTTTATCGATATTCTCCAATAAATTCTCCACTGTTCCAAATTCAGCAATTAACTTTACTGCCGTTTTTTCCCCAATGCCAGGAACACCCGGAATATTGTCTGAGCTGTCACCCATTAAACCTTTTAAATCAATTAGCTGAGAGGACTTTACGCCATATTTAATCTGAAAAGCCTCTGTATCAAACACTTCCATGTCTGAAATTCCTTTACGAGTTAACATGACTTTTACAGAAGGTTGTAATAGTTGCAAAGCATCTCGATCACCAGTAACAATCATGACCTCATAACTTGCCTGGATTGCTTTTGTAGTCAGCGTGCCAATAATGTCATCTGCCTCATAACCTGCTTGTTCAATAATAGTAATCCCAAAAGCATCAAGCAATTGGTGTATGAGCGGAAACTGTTCCGATAATTCAGTCGGAGTAGCTTTACGATGAGCTTTATATTGGCCATAGATCTCATTTCGAAATGTAATTTTGCTTTTATCGAATGCTACAACAATTGTATCTGGTTTATATTCATCTAATAATTTCACAAGCATGGTTGCAAAACCATAGACTGCATTTGTATATTGGCCACTTGCCGTTGTCAATAAAGGGAGCGCATAAAACGCTCTATGAACTAGGCTACTTCCATCAATAATGATAAATTTTGGGGACATGCGGCCTTCACCTCTAAACTTATTTATCTATAACTTTTATATTATTTGCTAATCATGTCAAAATACCTGCCATTTTTATATTTTTTACAAATAAAGTGAATTGTGCAAAAAAAACCTGCCATGATCTTTGGCAGGTTTAGATATCAATTTTTAAATGGGTAGGTAATTTCTATGGTACGTGCACTTTCGTTCCAATACACATGAGCTTTAAAGAACTCATTGATTTTCGTGATTTGCAGATAAGCACGATCATCCAGCATAGTAATCGGAATAGCTCCCCCATCAACTAGCAAATTCTGCTTAGAAGCATCCCAACTGACCTTTTGGCCTAGCAAAGCTACAAATTGAGTTGCCGGAACAGCCAATACATTGTTAATGGTCCGAACATCGCTGGCTACGAACTTCCCATTAAATAATACATTAATTTGATTAATCTCTAACAGATTTTCATTTGAGTCCCATGAATTCTGGCCACCATAAAGTTTATCTAAGTTAGCTAAGGTAACATAGATAACATCGCCCATGATGACACCAGGGGCAGATTGCTTATCTATAGCAATAGTGCGAGTAGCATCATTCCATACAACATTGCTCTTTTTAGCTGTAGCTACAGGCCATATCGGAATATATAAGACATCGTCAATAATAACGCCATGCTCGTTTAGAACTTTGTCATTCACTTTCAAATTAAAAAATTTAGCAAAAGCAATTTGCTTATCCGGTTCATCTTGAAGCTGCTTAATCAAAAAACTTTCACTCGCCATACCAGTCAAACCATATTCAACAAGCTTATTCTTAACATCAGCCAAACTAACCTGACGGTAGCCATAAACATCTGGATAAATACCAATAGATGCCTGACCGCTCTCATCAACCCGTACTTTAACCCGCTCATATGTAATTTTCAACGGAGTCCCATAGCGTACAACCTCATACAATTCTTCGGCATCTTCCTCCAACATTCGAACACACCCATTAGAAACGGCTAAACCAATAGCCCAAGGAGCATTTGTACCATGAACTCCATATAAGGGCAGAAATCCCATCCACCGATAGCCAAGTGGATTATCCGGCCCGGAAGGTACTACATAGCCTTTCCCGGGTGGAATCCAAACAGGATTTACTTCCTTCTGAATAATCGCAAAGCTGCCTAACGGCGTTGGAGTTGATGGCTTGCCAATGGCGATCGGATACTCTTTCACCAAGGTTTCTCCGGAGTATAACGTTAACGTCCGACTAGGTAAATTAATAATAATTTCTGGCGATAAGACACTTTGGAGTTGCTGAGCTTGAGCAGTTGGTGCTACGATCATAATGAGCAGTAAAGCTACAGAAATCACGACTCTGCAAACGTACACGAGCATCCCTTCTTTAGCAAAATTTATACGACAATAAGAAGATATGAAGGATACTCGGTAGGTATGACAAAGCTCATTTAGATTTTAAATTTTATTGTAAATTAAGAATTTGTTGATGAACAACTGAAAGATGTCTGATTTTATCATCAAATAATGGCAGATAAATATGCACTTTAGTACCAGCCCCATCCCCTGCACTAATATTAATAAAGCCACCGTGCTCGGTTACAATGCGATGGGCTACTGGCAGCCCTAAACCCATTCTATCTAATTTGGTTGTATAAAAAGGCTCAAAAATTTTGGGAAGCATTTCTGATGCAACCCCAACGCCCGTATCATTAATTGCAATCACCAACATATTTATTTCAGCATTCAACCAGGACTTGACAGTTAAAACACCTTCGTCTGGCATGGCTTCCATAGCATTTTGCATAATATTCACAATAGCCTGCTGTAATAGATTACTGTCAGCACATATTGTCGGTAATTCTTTTGCAAGTTGTTTCTTTATTGTCACATTTTCGCCGCCAAGCTGTTTAAAAATCAACAGCAAAGCTTCTTCTACAATATGATTAATATTAGCTCCCGGATGTTTGTCTACTGCAGGCTTTGCAAACATCACCAGCTCTTTAACTACACCATTAATATAGGATACTTCCTCCAGCATGGTCTCAAGAACATCGCGCCGTACAGTGTATTTATCATCATCTAAGCGATTCACCATAACTTGCAGGTATCCACTAATCGTAGTGAGCGGCGTTCTTACATGGTGAGCTACACCAGCAGCTAATTCTCCCAAAGACATCAACATTTGTGTAGTCTGAATTTGCTTGATTGCAGCCCGCACTGCCGAAACATCTTGCATGATAACGATCATGCCGCTGATTGTTCCTGTCGAATCAATCAGCTTTAGTGTATCGACATGGAGATAGATAAATTGATCTTTTATTTTTACTTTAAGATTCGTTGTATTGAGATCATCATACTCCGCAATAGAAAATATTTTAAGAAACCTCTCCCCATATTCACTAAAAATCACATCGGCTCTCTTACCGATAGTTTTAGAACGGTCAATACAACAAATCCGCTCCGCTTCCCGGTTGAGATTTTTTATTCTCATAGATCCATCTAAATAAATAACACCTGTTGTAGTAGCTTCAAAGTATTCTTTATATTCATCATCTCGAAGATATACTACTTTATTACTTAACGCTTCTGTCGAATACATCTTCCGTCACTCTCCATTTATTAAGTAAACTTCGTGATAAATAAAATTCTTGTAAATAATTGTATTTCCTGCTAAAATTAGCTAATTACTTTTCGTAAAAAACCGACACATTCTTTGGATTTATTTGTTTCTATCGACAAAATTCTGGTTTTATTCGTCAATTATGAAGAACAATGTAATAAGCTTTATTCTTTTATATTCCATTTTTTTACAAAAATGCTACTTTTTAATTGCTTAAAAAGTAGCATTTTTCCCATTTATTTACATTATTTTAATAAAATTCCATTTATTTACATTATTCTAACAATAAAGTCGCCGTCTATTTCAACGGCGACCTGCTAATAGCCAATATATTTCTGGTTAAAATACTCTGGATTAATCTCCTGCGGCACTACTGCGTGAAATCGCAACCATTCATTTTTTCCATCATACTTAGTTAACATGTAAGTTCTAGCACGATAATCTTTGGAATCAACACTAAGCAAATCACTGCCAGCCGCTGCACTTTCTAAATCATCCCGTGAATAGCGTTCTGTATAAAAGTACTGATCTACAGTTTGCAGATTTCCCTCATCATCATAGATAGCACCAAAATATACCGCACCACAATCAATTGAAAACTCATAACTCCCAATATGACTGGTAATTTTGCTATTCAAATATACTTTTTTTACAGGTATTTGGCTCATCTGAATCATTGTACCGCCACCTCTCTTAACGTCTACGGTACCATTATTCCCGATAAAACAAGGATTGATGCAGAGTTAACTTTTGACTTATATAACTATTCTACTTCTATCCCTTCATCATCACTTACAACAGAATCTGCAGCTAACGGCAATGCGACTTTCCCACTAAGCAATTTTCCTCTAATTTCCGCCTCAATCTTACTGGCGATTCCTGGATTTGTCCGTAATGTTTCTTTGACATTCTCACGACCTTGCCCCAAGCGCTCACCACCATAAGAATACCAGGCTCCACTTTTATCGATGATATTTAGCTCAGTGCCAGTGTCAACAAGAATTCCTTCATGAGAGGCACCCAGTCCATACATAATATCAAATTCCACTTGTCTGAAAGGTGGAGCAACTTTATTTTTGACAACCTTTATCCTTGTACGATTACCAACCGGTTCATTACCTTGCTTAATTGTATCAATTTTTCGTACATCAAGCCGTACAGAGGCATAGAATTTTAGCGCCCGGCCACCTGTCGTAGTCTCAGGACTGCCAAACATTACACCCACTTTTTCGCGCAATTGGTTAATAAAAATAGCTGTCGCCCGTGACTTACTGATAATCCCAGCAAGTTTACGCATAGCCTGAGACATCAATCTTGCTTGCAGACCAACATGCGAATCGCCCATTTCGCCTTCAATTTCAGCTTTAGGAACCAAAGCAGCAACAGAATCCACCACAATAACATCAATCGCTCCACTGCGTACCAACGCATCAGCAATTTCAAGCGCTTGCTCACCATTATCGGGCTGAGATATCAGTAAGTTATCAATATCTACTCCCAAAGAGCGAGCATAAACTGGATCAAGAGCATGTTCAGCATCAATAAATGCAGCCAAACCACCTGTTTTTTGAGCCTGAGCAATAATATGTAAAGCAATTGTTGTTTTACCAGAAGATTCAGGCCCATATATCTCAACAATTCTTCCGCGTGGAACTCCACCAATACCTAGTGCAACATCAAGCGAAAGAACACCAGTAGGAATCACTTCTACATTCAGTTTAGCAGCAGCTTCACCAAGTTTCATAATTGAACCTTTGCCAAAATCTTTTTCAATACCTCTAATCGCGTTCTCAAGAGCTGCTTGTTTTCCTAATTTATCGCTTGCAATTATATGTTTGTCTGATGCCATGACATATCCCTCCAGAAGAATATACGTTCGCTAATCCAATACTATCACGAACATACGTTTGTGTAAAGAAAAAAATAACTTTTTGCAGGCAATCTTTCGTTATAATTTTAATAAACATACGCTGCCCGACAAATTCAGGTCGGCAGATATTAAACTGACAAAAAGGCAACAAAAAAAGGCTGCGATATTCGCATGCCTCTAAATTTACTGGTGCCCGGGGTCGGACTCGAACCGACACGTGGTCACCCACGGCAGATTTTGAGTCTGCTACGTCTGCCAATTACGTCACCCGGGCATTCACTATAACTGCTGTCCTTACCGGACAATTGATATAATATCATTTATAAATATTATTGTCAAGCACATGCCAGGAATTATTACGTAAATATATTTATGTTGACTTAACGAAATATTTTAGTGCACGGTTTTATACCATCAAACGCTTGATTCGTTCATAACTGACCATCTCGCGAATTTTCGCATGAATATTTACTTCCATTTCCCGAGTTAGTTCTTCTTCTATAAACTTTAACTGAACCTCAGTAGCTTCTGCAAAATAGGCTTTGATTAAATCTCTTAATATTTCTTGCTTAAACACAAACACACCCTCTTTCGCTATGTTTCGACATTATTTTACCATAATTTACCCTCAAAAGATAGTCCCCTTGTTCAAAACAGAGAGATGGAGAGTTTACATGCGCAGATTCACCGCTGTTTAAGATCAACGATTTTCTCTTTTCAACACCTTTTGAAGAAGCTTTATTTAGAAAACAAAAAAGCTTCCAGCAAGATTGCTAAAAGCTTTAAGTTAAACCATTCTTTGATTAGATTCTCTTATTCAATGATTTCCGAGAAATAAATGACTGTAACTGTATCTTCAGTGGTAATTGATTTCTGATAAATCTGTTCAAAAAAAGTAATTAATTCATCCACCGATTTTATTTCAGGATTCTGATGATCCAAATCTTGAGTGGTCAGTTCAGAAATTCGTTTTATTTGTACCCTATCAATAATAGCTGAATATAATTTTCTTTTTTGCTGAAATTTTTTACCTACAGTTATCCAAACGATGGAGTTCTCAGGAAATTTATCGCTTATATCTCCTAATCGGACAGTACAGTTTTTCTGACGAGCAATTAATAACTTCTCATGGTTCTGAGATTGAAAATTGAGTGCAAACACAGCGATCTCCCCTTTATATAGATTTAAAAACTACGTTTCTTTTTATTATATAACACTTTATGCTCATTAAACTATAAGATTTATGAAAAGGTTTACAAAATGAAACCCTCTAGTCTATAGACTAGAGGGTTATTGAGCGTAATCAAATTACCAATATGCGCTTATGATTGCAAGTTAACGTCCGAACAGGAACAATACTCCTCCGAATACTACTAATGAGCCTGCCATAAAAGTAAAATACTTAAGTCCATCCAATAAAGAAGTTTGTGGTTTCATTTCTGGTGTCATTATTAACAGCTCCTTTCAGATTTAGCTTGTCTTAATTATACGCTAATATTATGTATTTTGTAAATATTCTTAAAATATGAAATATTCGCATGACACTTCTTATGCATCATGCCTTTTTAGAATGATTGTTATTCTATAATTGAATATGATAATTTTTCCTGCAATATTATTCTTTTCTCGAATTTAAAAACCCTCTAGTTCAGTGAACTAGAGGGCCATTTGCGTAACCAGTTACTTATAAGAGCTTATGATCGCTAATTAACGTCCGAACAGGAACAATACTCCTCCGAATACTACTAACGAGCCTGCCATGAAAGTAAAGTACTTGAGTCCATCCAATAAAGAAGTTTGTGGTTTCATTTCTGGTGTCATTATTAACAGCTCCTTTCAGATTTAGCTTGTCTTAATTATACGCTAATAGTATGTATTTTGTAAATATTCTTAAAATATGAAATATTCGCATGATACTTCTTATGTATCATGCCTTTTTCGAATGATTGTTATTCTATAATTGAATATGATAATTTTTCCTGCAATATTATTCTCATTACTTTAAGAGACTATAAGTATCCACAAGACAAATATTCTAGGAGGTGCCATTGCATGAAGGAGTCAGAAATAAAAGAATTTGAGAAGCATTTAGGTCAAAAAAAAGACAGTCCAATTAACAAATTTGAGTTGCGCAGCCTCGGAAGCCAGGCTAAACAGCGATCGGAACAAACTGTTGAGGAAAATTCAACAAAATATTAAACCGCATCATTATTTAAAAAAAGCAAGAACATTTCAAATTATAGTTTTGAAATGTTCTTGCTTTTTTTGTGATATAGGACACGGTAGCCTTCCCAATAATCAATTATACTTACAGTAACAAGTCAAGTAAAAAAAGGGGATAGTAACATGACAGATACTAAAAACTTAATTCGACAACACAATGATATTCTCGATATTGCCGCTCAAATCCTTACCTATAAGACCAACCAGCAAATTTCAGATAACGCCTTCAATATCACTTTATTAATTGGACAGTTAGCTGGTAAGCTCAAAGTACATATGACTACAGAAGACAAATTTGTCTATCCAGCCTTAACCCTTCATCCCGATGCCAAAGTTCAAAGCGTAAGCCGTATGTTTTCCGATGAAATGGGCGATTTAGCAAAAGTATTCGAAAGTTATAAAACTAAATATCTTAGCTCAAGGCAAATATTGAATGATCCAAATCTTTTTTCGAATGAGACAAAAGCCATATTCTCTGCAATAACCAAACGCATAGAGAAGGAAAATACACAACTCTATCCGCTGCTCTCTAGCTAAATTGAATTCGAATTATGCTGCACCTTCGAATAACTTTACATACTCCGGCCAATTATGATAAAGTTATAATTGGCTTGTGCCGAGTCCACAGGACCTAAGCACAAGCCTTCTTTTATTTATCAATTGTGATAGTGGTCGTTTAAGTGACAGTTTTAGTTTATATCTAGGAGGTACACGCATGTCTAATAATAAAATCATTGCTCTGAAACCTGGTCGTGATTTAGATCGAGAGGCTGCGCTAAAAATCATGGACTATATGTGGATTACCCATTTGCTTCGGTTTAGTGCTGAAATGGCTATAAAATGGATTGGCACTCAAAAGGAATTAGACGAAGCCGGAGGCGTATTTATCCCCGTAAAGCCAGCTGATTTTCAAGAGTTAAAATATCGTGAGAATTTTGACGAAAACGTCCCGGCCTATTCCACCACCTTGACGCATGCACAATCGATTATTGAGAAAATGACCGCATTAGGATTTACCCATCATTCTGAAGAAGTAACTGCCGATGGTCAAACTACGTATACACTTAGCTTTGAGAGTTCTGCAAAACCAGTTACAAAAATTTCTGCTGCAAGCCAGGCAGAAGCAATTGTCAAAGCAGCACTTCTTGCTATCTCATAAACTAAACTATTCGCTCTGTTTACAAGTGCATGATCATGCTGCCATGATTACTATCAGCACAATGATCAAGATAAAAAACAAAGGATACTGCTATGCCTATCGTCCGCATTGCTGACCGCGATATTAGCTACTCGGTCAGCTATAAAAAAAGAAAGACTATACAACTTAAGATTATTGCACTGGATCGGATTGCTATTACTGCCCCTTCCAAAACCACCCGATCTGAAGTAGAAAAAATATTATACTTAAAAACCAAGTGGATTACTAAACACATGCTGCACTACCAGGAAATTGCTAGAAATCCTCTGAATAATTCAGTTGATCACGGTTCAGAGTTGTTATTTATGGGTGTCCCGCACGAACTAATCTTTGAGCAGGCAACTAATAATACTCCATCTATACAACTTGAACCTAGAATCATTCGCTTAAGGCTTATAAATAATGAAGAAGCTTTAATTCGCAGCTTGTTGAGAGCTTGGTATAAAGAGCAGGCTTCCCGACTACTGTCTCCCCTTACGGCTGAATGGAGTCAAAAGCTTGGTGTTAAGCCAAAACGTATTTTTATCAAAGATCAAAAAACACGGTGGGGCAGTTGCTCTTCCCTGGGGAATATCAACTATAATTGGCGAATCATCATGGCACCTACAGAGGTTATCAATTATCTCATTGTGCACGAATTGTGTCACCTCAAGGTGCCGAATCATTCGAGTGATTTTTGGCAAATGGTAGGTATGTACATACCTAACTTTAAAGCATGTCGAAATTGGCTTAAGGTCAACGGCAGTCTGATATCAAAGGCATTATAGCGAAGAAAGAGAACGTAATCCTTGATTTCCGCTCTGATTCACAAATTGAAAAAAGCGCCTACTAGCTCTTAGTAGACGCTTTTTCAATTGTATGTAACTATCTTTTTGGCCGGCGCCCACCGCCGAAACCACCGCCAAATATCATCCACGCTAACAATCCTAAAACGGCTATATTGCCAACTTCACCACCGACAACTCCTAAATCAACAAGAACAGATATCACGGTTAAAGCTCCCAGATAGGACATGCTCTTTTTAAGATCAATATAAGGATAGCGCTTTAGCAGAACAAAAGCAATCCCTAATACTGCAAGATCGATAACGACCCAGATTAACTGATTAGAAAAAACATACTTTAAGGCACTGCCGCCAATCATCACCGCAAATATTTGCAGCCAAATTTGATTCACTCTATCAACCTCCTCTCACTGTAAAGTATTACCCCTATCGTAACATTTGTTTTACTATCAAGTCAATTTAATGAATAAATTATGCAAACTTGGTTTTTGTCCTAAATAAAAAAGAAAAGTATCCCCTCTTTTCTAATCTAGATGACCTACCTGTTTTTATAGATTTTTTAACACAGTTAAAACTTCACTAATATGTGTGGCAACCTTCACTTTTCGAAACTCATGAATTAGAATTCCGTGCTCATCAATAATAAAAGTTGATCTTTCGATCCCGCGTACCTTTTTACCATACATATTTTTTTCCTTAATCACGTCATACAACTGACAAACGACTTCACCAGGGTCACTCAGCAATAAAAATGGTAAATCCAACTTGGCAATAAATTTGGCATGAGATGAAATACTATCCCTGCTGATACCTAATATAATTGTTCCAAGTTCTGAGATTTCTTTAAATGCATCACTAAAGGCTTTAGCCTGAGCCGAACAGGCTGGTGTGTTATCTTTAGGATAAAAATACAAGACACCCTTTCTACCTTTGAACTGACTGAGGCTAATTATCGAGCCATCTGCGGCTGACAGGCTAAAATCAGGTGCTGGTAATCCAATCATTCGTTCATCCATCCAGTGCTTTCCTCCTTGGCAGCATATTTTCTCAACTGAAATATAGACCAGGCTCATACAAAAGAATGTAGACTAGCAGAAATGGCTTGTATTAGGTATAATTTTAGTTAGAGTCGGAACAGACCTAGTTAAGTTAAGAAATTTAATTGTTAGGAGTGTCCCATGTCATATCAGAGAATTAATGCTATTGAATATATACGCGGAATATCCATGCTTGGTGTTATAGGCATCCATACCGGAGCCTATTCACTAGCCAACCCATTTGTAAACGTACATTTATTTGCGGTATTAGAAATCTTCACTCGTTTTAGTGTTCCAATTTTTTTCTTTGTCTCGGCTTTTGGGTTGTTTCGCAACCAAAATTTATTTGCCAAACTAGATTACCCGCAGTTTATGAAACGCCGACTCCGTACAGTTTTTATCCCGTATATCGTTTGGTCACTTATTTACATGATTCATTATACATTGATTAGCGGTGATAGCGCTCCATGGAGACCATCGACATTACTGCAATATCTAACGTTCGGGCTTGCTTCGTATCAGTTATACTTCCTGGTCATTCTTTTATGGTTTTATTCACTAATGCCGCTTTGGCGGCTTATCATCCGCCTAATTTCTCCAAAACCACTGAAATATTTAGGTGTAATGCTAATGTTACAAATCCTATTTAATTATTATTCCAGCTATCTTTTAGCACCAAATTTTACGAATCATTATCTGAATATAGCTATTCAACATCGTCTTAGTTATTGGGTTATTCATTATATTTTTATTTTTCTTTTAGGTGGTGTCTGCGCAGTACATTACCATAACTTTTTAGCCTATCTTGAAAAATACCGTAGAGCAATTAATTGGACCTTTATATTTTCATTAACAGGAATATTGTCCTTTTACTACTTTTTGCTCTATGCAAAAGGCTATACACCGGAACAGGCTGTTAATACAGCTCATCAGCTTAGTCCAATCGGTGTCATCTACACCTTAACAGCAACCCTCTTTTTCTTTAATTTGTTTTCGTCTGAGTCTTTACCAAAAGGGGTTTCAAATCTACTATCAGCTTTAGGAAAACATTCATACTCGGTCTACTTAGTACATCCCTTAGTGATGTATTATCTCATTACTTTTATTGCAAAAACCGGAAAAATTATGACAGCTGCTGTTACCATCACTTTTTATCTTCTCACAGTTTGGTTTAGTATGCTCTTTTCAATAGTTATCGAAAAAACAAGCAAAGCCTTTCCTTTAGTCGGGACTCTGCTTAACGGCAATTCCGGAAGCCCAAAAATAAAACAAGCGACTTAATTTATGTTAAACCAAGCCGCTCTTTCTCTGCGTCTGTCAGTAATGATGGTTCGGTAATATCACTATGCTCAACCATGCCACGTCTAGCCTGACGGTGTCGATATTTCATCCAATATAAAATTAAAAATTGACAGAATTTCTTAATTGATTTTTGACTTCCCCGCACCTGTGGATCATTAATCCAACAATAATACAGCTTGCCAAATACCTCACCAGTTGAACTGGTCATATCTTTCCTTGCGATTAGAGATGCGATCATCACACATTCCCGGACAATCAAAAATAATACCTTTTCTCGCAAACCATCACTGGTTTTGTGAAATTTCAATTCTGCAGACAACATTCGCCTTCCAGCATCAAGCAATGGATACAGCGTAGTAAAGCTAGTTTCAATATCATCATGTTGCGATACTGCTAATCTGCCCGTCTTCGCAGTCGCTGAAATAACCAAAGTCCAAAAAGCTTCGTTAACCCGCTTTTCTGCTATCGTAAGCAAAAAATCAATAATCTCCGCGGCCATACGTGACCTAGGATTAAGCGCAGCTGTCCCGGCGAGATTTTGCCATTCCAGAACGACTAAGTCATAAATATTATCGCTAAGTTCATTTTTATCAATATAGTGCAAACAAAGCTGCAGTACAAGTAAAAACATAGCCTGATCTTCGATTTTAATGACACGGTGCAGCCATTCATTCAGTACTCCAACAACTGCTTTTGCGATTTCTTCATCAATATAATGTAGATTGCCAACCCTTAGGCTTATTTCTCGAAACAGTGCCTCATCATGCCGGCGCAGCGCCATGACTCCAATAATCCTCAAGCCTCGCAATCCGGCTGAAATGATTTTTTTTTCTAATCGCTTATCCTGCTGCTCGATAATAGTGAAAATTTCATCAGCAACTTTAGCAATCATAAAGTTATAACGGGCTTTAAGCGCTACCATAGCAATCAATGTTAATTGCTCAATAGCGACTACTCTCTCATCATCACTCAAGTTTCGGATGAGCGGCTTATAGGCATCCAGTATATGACTGGCAATGTCAGGTTGCTTGGCTCGTAATGCAGCCACAGCTAACGCCATTAGTCTCATTGACTCATTAGATCTCGCCAGTCGCTCCCCTAAAGCCAATTTCAATAAATCGACAGCTTGATAAGCAGCAGTATGATTATTTTGAACAATACAGTCATTAATACATCTGTAGATACTTCTCATCAGAGCAATGTTTTGCACCTTATTCAATTTACTGCGGCTCGCAAGTCTCCCTAGCTTTATTGTCAGTACTTTAATTCGCCAGTCGAGTCGCCGTACAAAATACCACCGTAATAGAAGAGCTCCTCCTATCAAGCTAAACAGAAATCCTATCCCGAATTGCATAAGGTGCCCTCCACTCTGATAAAGTACGCCTATTGTTGGACCAGTTTCCCAATTGAGTTTTTATTAAGACTTAGCCGCCCTTAAATTCGCCCACGCGAAATTAAGAGCGGCTTCTTTAATTCAAAGATTACCGGGCATTAATTTCACCCTGATATACTGAACCACGAGCTGCATCTACTGTTACGATCATGCCATCATTCAGACGTTTAGTAGCCCCAGCCGCGCCCACAATAACAGGGATGCCATAACTAATTCCCACAATAGCTGCATGAGAAGTCAGCCCACCCTCTTCTGCAATAATAGCAGCGGCTTTTGCTGCAAAATTTGCTGTCTCATCATCAACCGCATTAACGACCAAAATGTCGCCTGGTTTAAATTTAGCTTTAAGTTCTTTAGCTGAATCGGCGGCACAAACTTTACCGATTACAACCTTTTGTCCAATTCCAGTTCCCTTTAATAAGACATCGCCAACCACATAGACTCTTAACATATTCGTTGTACCTGACATTCCAACCGGAACACCAGCAGTAATGACAATCAAGTCACCTTCTTTGATCGCTCCTGATTTTAAAGCACTGTCAACTGAATTTGCTACCATGTCATCACTATTTTGCGACTGAACACCATGTACAGGTTGAACACCCCAGAGCATTTGCATTCTGCGAATAGTTTTAAGATGAGGCGTAATCGCAACAATAGGAGCTTGTGGCCGGTATTTTGACACCATTCGCGGCGTATAACCTCGCTCCGTCGATGTAACAATTGCAGCTGCATTAAGCTCATGAGCCACCTGGACTGTAGCGTGGCTAATTGCATCAGTACTGCTCCGTTGCAAGGATATGCCTTGAGATAACAGCAGTGAACTGTAGCTCAAAGATTCTTCTGTCCTAATTGCAATCTTAGCCATCATTTCAACCGCTTCAAGTGGATATTGTCCTGATGCGGTTTCTCCACTTAACATAATTACATCAGTGCCATCCATGATTGCATTGGCAATATCACTAGCTTCTGCTCGGGTCGGACGTGGATTAGCCATCATCGATTCGAGCATTTGAGTAGCAGTAATAACAGGCTTGCCCGCTTTATTACATTTATCGATTAACATTTTTTGTACAATAGGCACTTCTTCGGTTGGTATTTCAACACCTAAATCGCCTCTGGCCACCATAATACCGTCTACCACTTTTAATATTTCATCAATGTTATGAACACCTTCGGCATTTTCTATTTTCGCAATAATATCCATGGTCACACCAACATCTTCGAGCACTCTGCGAATGGCTAGCACATCAGCCGCTCGCTGCACAAATGATGCTGCAACAAAATCCATGTCATTTTTGGCGCCAAACAGAATATCGGCTATATCTTGCTCAGATAAAAAGGGAAGATTAACAGCCACGCCTGGTACAGCAACTCTTTTTAAATTGCTAATCTGCCCGCTGTTTAACACAGTAGTGATAATATCCGGTCCTTCTACATACTCTACGTTTAGCCCGATCAGTCCATCCGAAAGTAAGATCTTATCACCTGATGATACTTCGGACGGTAATAATTTATGGTTAACAGATACCTCACTGTCACTACCAGCAATATCGCGGGTTGTTAGAACAAACTTTTGCCCTTCGATAAGTTGAACTTTCCCTTCAGCGAATTTTCCAATCCGCATTTCTGGACCTTTTGTATCCAACAGTAGCGCCACTGACTTGCCTGTATTTTCAGAGGCTTTTCGAACTAAGGCAATTCTTGCTGCATGATCTTCATGCGTACCATGGGAAAAATTAAAACGGGCAACATTCATGCCAGCTTCCAACATTGCTTCTAAAATTCCCGATTTATCAGTACTTGGACCTACTGTACAGATTATCTTTGTTTTTTTCATCTGACACGCTCCTCATAAAAGACTGCCTTTCATCGCTGATTATTTTATTGCGTGTTGGCAAAGGATGCTATGTGCTTCATCAGCTTCTGATTCAAGCACTAAAATCTCATAAAGGCCATCGCCGAGCGCAGACGCAACACCTGCCGGCCGGGTATTGGCAAGAATACCTTCACTACACAGCAGATTTCTTAGCATATCGGCCTGGGCCCGATTTGATGCAATATATATAACTGTCCACATTAGTACTGCTGCCTCCTGGTAAACAAATTAATTCCTAGCTGTAATATTATACAAGGTTTTCTCCACTTTAATCAGTATTCCTGCTAAGATATGGTACAAACGGAAATAAAGTAATATTCGATTCTTATAAACTTTTTGGCCGTTTTTACATTTACAAAACAATGGCCTATTCTTTCATTTTAAGAGCCTTACTAACACCTGTTACTCCCTAAAGCTCTGAGAATATAATCATCATCAAAAAATATCTTATATAATCCAGAGCAAATATTGAATAATCAGCTATAATAAAATTAAGCAATCTCTGGAGGTTTGTCATGTTATTTTCCAAAAGACTTCGCCGCACCTTATTATCACTGGTATTATTCGTATTTTTCGTTATCGAACTCCCAATCATTATCATTGGTTATAACACAACACCAAAGCCGAGCGACACCATCATTGTGCTAGGTGCAAAACTAATTGGCAATGAACCCAGTACCATGCTGCGTTTAAGGCTTGATGAAACACTAAGGCTCTATGTTAACGGCTATGCACCTACGATTATCGTGAGCGGCGGTCAAGGAGCTGACGAAGACTACACCGAAGCCAAGGTAATGCATGATTATCTTGTAGCTCACGGTATCCCCGCACAAGCTATTTTATTAGAAGAAAAGTCATCCAATACTTATCAAAATCTTATGAATTCCCAACGCATTATGAAAGAACACGGATTGAACCAAGCCATCATTGTATCAAACGCTTCCCATATTCGGCGTTCTCTCGTATTAGCACAGAATTTGGGGATTAACGCAAGCGGATCATCCGCTCCCATGGCCAACAACTACCTTTTAACCGCTAAACAATATGCTCGTGAGGGGGCGGCGATGATTTCCCTATTAGTATTTAATAAATAGTAATATTAAATTACTTGAATTGCTCCTTTGCCAAGAATATTTTCTAACTGAGTGATCGCTTCTGCATGAGGCTGAATCCAGAACTTTTCTTCGGTTTTAATGACACGTCTGCTGTTAACCAGATGCAAGTAGACGATAGAATCCCCTGGATTACGCGCAAATATAGTTTTTAAAGCCTCAAATGTCTCATTATTTTCTTGTTCTTTATAGATTCTCAGCCGCACTTCAGAGCGGCAATCTTCAATTGTGGTAATATCCTCGGCAATAATTTTAACACTCTCATCACCCGCATTCAGTCTCCCGGAAACCACTACAGGCATATCAGGCATCAACAGATGATTGGTTTTATCAAAAATTTTAGGGAACACAACAATTTCTACCCGATTAGTAAAATCTTCAAGATCCAAAAAGCACATGGTAGCCCCTTTTTTAGTCACAATTCGCTTGGCACTATTAATCAAGCCTGCTACCCTTAAGATCTTACCGTCAGGAATATCACCAGTGGTTAGTTGATCAATTTGCGTATAGTTACTTATCTTATCACGATACTTATCCAAGGGATGACCGGTTATATAAAAACCGGTTATTTCTTTTTCAAGTGCCAAAATTTGATCTTGGGGCATTTCGGGAATATCAGGCAAAATAATTTCATCGGCATCATTAATTGTTTCCTCACAAAACAACCCAATTTGCCCGCTGGCTAAATCGCGTTGCCGACTGGCAGCCGTTTCTACAGCTCGATCCAATATTGCAATGAGCTGTGAACGCCGAGCACCAAGTGAATCAAAGGCACCACATTTAATTAAGCTTTCAATCACCCGTTTATTGACAACCCGCATATCAACCCGCGTACAAAAATCAACTAGCGATTTGAATTTATCATCTTCATGGCGTGCAGCAATCAAGTTATGAATAGCGTTTTCCCCTACATTTTTTACGGCTGCCAGCCCGAAGCGGATTGAATCACCATCTACGCTAAAAGCAGCCTTGCTGGCATTAATATCAGGCGGCAGTACCGCAATTCCCATACGCCGGCATTCCTCAATATAAAAGCCAATTTTTTCGTTGGTTCCCATAACACTGGAAAGTAATGCCGCCATGAACTCTTGCGGATAATGAGCTTTCAAATAGGCAGTTTGATAAGCGACTAACGCATAGGCAGCACTATGGGATTTATTAAAGCCATAATCCGCAAAATGCGCCATCAGGTCAAAGATTTCTATCGCCAGTTTTGCCTCAATACCTCGCTCGCTAGCGCCACGCAAGAAGCTATCCCGCTGGGCAGCCAGAACTGAATGCTTCTTTTTACCCATGGCACGCCGTAGCAAATCAGCTTGTCCAAGTGTAAAACCGCCCAATGTAGATGCTATTTGCATAACCTGCTCCTGGTATAAAATAACGCCAAAGGTTTCCTTTAAAATAGGCTCAAGCACGGGATGCAAGTAGGTTACATCTTTTCGTCCATGCCGCCCATTAATAAAGTCAGCCACCATACCACTGCCAAGAGGGCCGGGTCTGTAAAGAGCTACTAGTGGAATGATGTCAGCAAAGCCCTCTGGTTTTAACTCTTTTACCAGGTTAGTCATACCACTTGATTCCATTTGAAATACACCGGCAGTCTCCCCATTGGAAAGCATATCAGCAGCTTTACGGTCATCGAGCGGGATGGTTTCGATATCCAGCGTTATTTCGCGATTGCTGCGGATGAGTTCAAGAGCATCACCAATAACGGTCAAAGTTCTCAGACCTAATAAGTCCATCTTTAACAGCCCAATCTCCTCAACCCGGTCTTTATCATATTGCGTGGTAATAAATCCTTCAGAAGAGTTTTGTAATGGTACGTAAGAAGTCAGCGGCTCTTTCGCAATAACCAGCCCGGCAGCATGAGTCGATGCATGTCGTGGCAAGCCTTCTACCGCTCTTGCCAAATCAACTAGTTTGTGTACTGCTGGTTCACTCTGATAAGCATTATTTAATTCCGTATTATTTTTTAATGCTTTATCCAAGGTAATGCCTAGTTCATTTGGTATCATTTTTGCTACCCGGTCAACTTCACCATAAGACATATTAAGCGCCCGGCCAACATCTCGAATTGCTGCTTTTGCCGCCATTGTACCAAACGTAATAATCTGAGCTACATGATCGGCTCCATACCGTTCTGATACATACTCAATAACTTTAGAACGCTTTACATAGCAAAAATCAATATCAATATCCGGCATGGTAACCCGCTCAGGATTCAAAAATCGCTCAAACAGCAAACCATATTTTAAAGGATCAATGTTGGTAATTCCTAATAAATAGGCAACAATACTGCCAGCCGCAGAGCCACGCCCAGGTCCTACTGGAATTTCATTCTGCCTGGCATAGTTGATAAAATCCCAAACAATTAAGAAATAGCTAGAATAACCCATTTTACGGATTACTGACAATTCAAATTCCAATCTTTCCTGAATCTCAGCATTCATCTCAGAAAATCGTTTTAACAGGCGCTCTTCGCATAGCTGCTGCAAATAGGCATCTGCCGATAACCCCTCAGGCATAGGAAACTCCGGCAAATGAAGCTGACCAAAATCAAACTCAACATGACAACGTTCGGCTATTTTCACGGTATTCGTCAAGGCTTCTGGGTAAGCACCAAACAAGCTGTCCATCTCTTGGGTGCTTTTTAAATAAAACTCATTGCTGGGAAATTTCAAGCGTGACTCATCATCAACAGTTTTTCCCATCTGAATGCACAACAGAACATCGTGACATTCACCATCTGCTTTATCAATGTAGTGCAAATCGTTTGTCGCTACCAGCCCAATATCATATTTACGGGCTAACTCTATCAATAGCTTATTGACCCGTTTCTGCTCAGGTATCCCATGATCTTGCAGTTCAATAAAAAAATTCTCAGCACCAAAAATCTCTTTATATTCCTGCGCCAAGTTTTCTGCGCCGACAATGTCGCCCTTTAATAACAAAGCCGGAATTTCTCCAGCAATACAAGCGCTTAAACAGATCAAGCCCTCGTTATGTGTACGCAATAATTCTTTATCAACACGCGGCTTGTAATAAAATCCCTCGGTATAGCCACATGAGACAATTTTTACCAGATTTTTATAACCTACATTGTTTTTTGCTAATAGCACTAAATGATAGTAAGACTCACCCTCAACGGCACTTTTTTCAAACCGTGATCGTGGGGCAACATAGACTTCACAGCCAATGACAGGGTTGATTCCCTGTTTTTTAGCATGCTTATAGAAATCAATGACCCCATACATCGATCCGTGATCCGTTATTGCAATAGCCGGCATTCCCAACTCTTTCGCCCGTATGACCAATCGCTCAATCCTACTGGCACCATCCAGTAGACTATATTCTGTATGTACGTGAAGATGAACAAAATTTTTATCATCATTGGCAGAATTCATATTGACTACTACCTCTCCCAAGTTCATTATTTGACAATCTGCAGCTCTCATTTGTTCGCTTACTTAAGACAAACATGAGCATTCTTCGACAAAAACATAATAAACTCCTTTGAAAATATTCTGTGAAATCATAAGGCAGTGAAGGTATTAATCACTTTTATGTGGAAATTGTATTAGTTAGAATTATTTAAAGAGGTGTTACTGTTTTGTACAATATAGGTATTCTACAACTAACTCAAAACTTGGATGATGCGGTTAACGGTTTTAAACAGGGTTTATGTGAAGCGGGAATTGACGTCAAGTATCACTATTTGAATGCTGATGGCAATTTGTCTGAACTTCCTAAACTGGCGAATAAGCTTGCCGAAACAAAAGTTGACCTGATATTTGCTTGCTCTACGCCTGCAGCCAAAGCTGCCGTAGATTTAGCTGATCATATACCAGTAGTCTTCACGCCTGTTTTTGATCCGGTTGGTGTTGGGTTGGCGAAAACCATGAATCAGCCTGGCGGTAAAGCAACCGGTATGGCAGGTATGGTCAAAGCCACTGACAAAATCAGTTTCATTAAGCGCTTGCTGCCAACAGCTAAAAAAGTCGGAGTCCTGTTTCACACAGGAGATACCAATGCCATGTTAGAAACCAATAATTTTCGCATTGCAGCAGCTGGAACCTTCGAGTTGATTGATTTACCAATCAGTAGCCCAGAAGATTTATCCCGTTTAGAAGAATTTTTACCGTCAAACTTAGATGCATTATTTGTGCCAATCGGCCGAATCATTGAAGAAAATTTTGCTACTGTTGTCTATTATACAGATGCAATCAATTTACCGATTATCGCTTCACATGCTCCAAATGTCTCGGCCGGAGCTTTGGGCGCGTTAGTTTCCAATCATACTCACTTAGGAAAAGACTGCGCAATCCAAGCTATTCAAATTCTTCAAGGGTCGCAGCCTGACAGTATACCGATTGGAATAGTTGAACAACCTGAAATATTACTTAATTCGTTCGTAGCCTGCAACTTGGGAATTGAGTTGCCAGCTGAATTAATAAATCAAGCAAAAGAAATTTATGAATAACCGTCTTTAGACATCCTTTCAAACGTTAAAGTATGATCTAAACCAGTCTACAGTCAAGGAGATGAACCTATGTTATTATCACGTGATTCCGTAGAGTTGTTAGCCCCTGTCGGTACTTGGGAAGTACTTGAAGCAGCCATTGGCTCAGGAGCCGATGCCGTTTATTTAGGGGGAAAACGTTTTAACATGCGGATGCACCGCACAGATACCAATTTTGACGATCAAGGATTAGCCAGAGCTGTCGAATATGCCCACAAACATAATGTTAAACTCTATGTAACTGTAAACAATTTGATCAGCGACCGTGAACTTGGCAACATGCGAGATTATCTGAAGCTGCTTGATCAAATTCAGCCAGATGCCTTAATCGTCCAAGATTTAGCCATTTTGGAGTTAGCAAGAGAGCTTAATTTTTCAGTGCCGCTTCATACTTCGGTTATGATGAATACCCACAATGAGCATGCTGTCCGCAAACTGCAGGAATATGGAATTACCCGGGTTGTTGTCAGCCGGGAAATGACGTTGGCTCAAATCGCGTTACTGAAAGAACGTACAGGCATTGAAATTGAATATTTCGTTCATGGTGACATGTGTGTGGCACAAAGTGGTCAGTGCCTGCACTCCGGTGTTTTATTTGGTCAGAGTTCAAATCGCGGCCGCTGCTTAAAACCATGCCGCTGGCCTTATCAATTGATCGACGGTGCAACAGGGCAGCCAATCTCTGAAAACGATCCCGGACCATTTAAACTTGCCCAAAAAGATATGTGCCTGTATAAGCATCTGCCGGAATTAATTCAGTCCGGAGTTTGCTCTTTTAAAATTGAAGGACGCATGCGCACAGCCGACTTTGTCAGACGTATTGTAAAAACTTATCGTACAGCAATTGACAGTTACATAGCCGATCCCATGGGTTATTCAATAAATGAGCACGATTGGGACGATTTATATGAAAACCGTTCCCGCGATTTCTCCTCCTGCTATGCTTTGGGAAATCCAGGTGCTGAAGCAATTGGCTATACGGGTGAACGCGAACCACGCTTCTTTAGTCAAGCCGTTAAAGAGGCTGGATTAAGCACAGCGCCAGTACTTCCTGAGAATGCAGCACCTATTATAGCTCAAAAAGCCGATTTAGCGATTAGAGTTGCAGATCTGGCCAGCCTTACTGCTGCTTGCGACAATGGCGCCGATGTTGTTTATGTAGGTGGAGAGGCTTTTAAACCAGCGAAACCTTGGACACTTACATCCATCGCTCAAGCTATTGAGATTGCCAACCAGTCCAATACCAAAGTCGTCGTAACGACTCCCCGAGTCACAATGGAACGCGAAAGCAGCGAACTGGAACAATTCTTTACCCAACTGAATGCACTTAAACCTCATGGCGTGATGGTCAGTAATATTGGCATGCTAAACTTAGCAAAAAAATGCTGTGATCTTGCTGTCTATACCGACTTTTCGCTCAATATTTTCAATCAATTAAGTGCTAAATGGCTAAAAAGCAATGGCGCTGCTCAAGCTACAGTTTCTCTAGAGGCTACTCACGAGCAGATTAAAAACTTACTTAATCAATCCCAGCTTCCATTAGAACTGATTATTCATGGTCCTATTGAGGCGATGATCATGGATCACTGCATTCCTTCTGCTGTAATCGGCTATAACTTTGACACCAGTCAAGACTTGTACAATAAGCAATATGAATTATTGGATACTGCTGGAGAAAAACATCCTATTAAAATTGACCAATATGGCCGCAACCATATCTTATTTGCAAAAGATCTTTGCTTGTATTCTTATCTTCCTGTTCTGCGCGGGGCAGCTTCTTATCGAATTGAAGGTCAGCATTATTCGCCTGACCTGATCGCTATATTAGCCAGTGCTTATCGCAACCAGCTTGATGCAATAAATTCAGCACAGGAAATCCAGCAAAACCATGACATTGTTGAGAAAATTGCTTTATCCAGTCCTCGTGAACTGGGAATTGGCGCTTTTCGTTACCGTATTTCTCGGTAATCACGAACGTTTTTAACAAAACCGTATGAGGTGATCACTATGACCAGTTATATTGGGCCAGACGAAATTTTGCAAAAAAAACGTGATTATTTAATTCCCTGTGTTTATCATTTCTATAAGCAGCCTATGCAGTTAGTTCGTGGTGAAATGCAGTATCTTTATGATCAAACAGGAAAGCAATATTTAGATTGTTTTGCTGGTGTATCTGTGGTCAACTGTGGCCACTGCAATCCGGAAATAACAAAAGCCATCTGCGAGCAAGTAACAACACTGCAACACACCACCACCATTTATCTAACTCAAAACATCGTTAATCTTGCCGAGCGCCTTGCTAGTGTAACTCCAGGCAGTTTGCAAAAGTCCTTCTTTTGCGCCAGTGGAACTGAAGCCAACGAAGGAGCCGCATTACTTGCTTCGATTTATACCGGTAAGCATGAATTTATCAGTCTACGCCAAGGTTTGCATGGCCGCACGAAACTAACCATGAGCTTAACAGGGCTCAGTTTCTGGCGTACCGATACAACTCCTGTAGGCGGTATCAGTTTTGCTCCTAATGCCTATTGCTATCGCTGCCCCATGCATAAAAGATATCCGGAGTGCGATTTAGCCTGTGCCAATGAAATTGAGACTGTGATCAAAACAGCAACTTCCGGTCAAGTAGCTGCAATGATTGCTGAACCAATTCAAGGAAATGGCGGAATGATCACACCACCACCAGGCTATTTTAAACGAGTGAAAGAAATACTCGATCACTATGGTATTTTATTAATTATTGACGAAGTTCAGACAGGCTTTGGCCGAACAGGCAAAATGTTTGCCATTGAACATTATGGCGTTGAACCAGATATTATGACCATGGCTAAAGCACTGGCCAATGGAACTCCGGTAGGCGCTTTTATCGCACGAGCGGAAGTTGCTGATAAATACACCCGTCCAGGTGCCTCAACGCTTGGCGGAAACCCGGTAACCGCTGCTGCAGGTTTGGCTACACTTGATGTCATTAGCAAACAAAATCTCCCGGATCGGGCCGCTGAACTTGGCTTGTATTTGAAAAAAGGGTTAAAACAATTGCAAGAGAAACATCCCATTATCGGCGATGTTCGCGGCCTCGGCTTAATGCTGGGAGCCGAATTGGTTCTCCCTGATCATGAGCCTGCAATCAGTGAAGTTGATATGATTTTAGAAAAAATGAAAGACCGGGGCTTCTTGGTTGGAAAAAATGGTCCCAACCGCAATGTCCTGGCCTTTCAACCACCGCTTATTATTACACAATCAGATCTAGATCACTTACTCAATAACTTGGATGACGTTCTGTCATCCCTATAAGATTAACCTCGCATTGAACTCCGTTGCGTACGTGCCATTTTGTTGGTACGTACGTCTTTTTTTACAGCAAATCTCGGTATATTGTAGCGTGGACGCTGCCGATTCATTCTCGTCACATGAGCAATAAACGCAATAATTGCCGTTAATGCCCATACCACAATAAAAATTCTCCCTGCAGCCGAGCCAATGAATTCAGGCAGAACTAGCGAAAAAACAACTAGCATTGTGGTGATCGCAATTAAACTAATCAGTGACCCAAACTTACTAACTTTTTCTTTGAAAAGCTGTTTCATAGCGGCACCCCTTTATCTTGTATCCTTTGCCGAACAGTTAATTCCCGCTGAAAATAGTATATGAAACTTTTCGATTATCTATTACCAATTATTGGACAAATCATTCATGCTTTTCAAAGTTTTTCATTTTTTTACTTATTTAGCTTTAATTTGATAGCGTGCTAATCGAGCTGCTAATGTTCCTGAATGAAGCTCAAACAAATGATTATCATAATCATAAAAATATAATGAGCGCCCCTCGCCTTCAACACGAGGCCTGGGGGTCTTAAATTCAAGACCCAATTCTCGAATCCTGCTCTCGTAGCTCTCTAAGTCACAATCAGCTACTTTAAAGGCAATATGGTTATAGGTTCTAGAAAGGTCTGAGTTTCCTTCCATAATAGCAATCCACTGTTCGCCAATCAAAAAGAATTTTTCACGGGATATCGAGAAAGTGTCTTCTCCACTTGAATAAACTTCTACAGCCTTAAATATATAGGTAAAAAATTTGGCTGATGCCTCCAAATCTTTCACGATAAAGGTAATATGACTAACACCCTCGATCATAAGAATACCTCCTATTAAGTACTATACCTATTATAAATTAAATTGTTATGAAGTAGAACCATCGTTTTTTACTGATTCTGCCTCATACAAGGTTAACACTGCCATACAACTATTTTCAATCTCCAAAACAAGAAAAATAAATCACGCTTGTCAATAAATGACAAGCGTGATTTATTTTTTTACCTGCCAATGATAATCGTACTGATAAGATCTTCGATAAGTCTCAGCCCCCCGCTAAATCCGGTGTAACCGCATTCTATGACAGCTCGGTTGGCAACTGGAAAGCTGACACTTAAATGCGCCGCACCAATATCTTTAGCTAATTCACGATCCAAAGCACTGCCAATCACAAAGGATGGTGACAAAGGATTTAGATACTTACCATAACCGCTTTGGTGAGTATTCCAATATTCTTTGACCTGGTTTCTTATATCATTCGTGTCAGTAGAGAAGATCACTTTTGGCTGCAAGCCGGAAGGCAGCGGCTTGATTTTGCGCCCTAACTCTTCTAACTGCTCCTGATAAAGGGAGTCAGTGATGACGGCAACTTGTGGCAGCCAGCCCAAATCCTCAATAAGAAAACGATTGATTGCCTCTGTATAGTTGGCATCACCCACGATAACAGCATACCTCTGTAAATCAAGATCATTAAAACAATCGGTAATTGGATCAAGCAGTCGATAATAACGTTGATTGGCATTGTAAATTACAGAATCAACCAAAACAGATTCAAGCTTTAGTGCACTGCCAACAGTTCTTATAAACTCACTGCTTGCCGAAGGGCCAATTGGCAGCGGTAATTTAATGAAAGGAATTCCATGTTTTTCTTGTGCCAGCTGTGCAGTGTCCACACCATACACGTTAGACACTACAATATTCAATTCAGCCTGACCGGCTTGTTTTATAGAGTCAAGCGAATCATCCACTGTGAAGAAAGTATTCACTTCCAGTCCCAGGCTAATTAGGAGTTCACGTAATCCGGCTAAATTTCCCCGCCAGAACACATCATAATAAGGAGGGACTCCCCATAAGTTCACTTTACCTTTTACTGGCTTATTGGCAACTTGAATGAAGTTCTTCCAGAGGCTTTGCAATACTAGATCATAACCAAGATAAGAATTGCCCTTAAAACCTCCAGTTTCAGCAGCAATAATCTCTACCCCATCAGCACGAAATTGGTTGACAACAGCGCCAATATCATCCCCTATGACCTCAGTAACACAGCTTGTAAGGATAAAGTATAAATCACCATCCATCACATCCAGTGAATTTTTCACTTGCTCTTCCAGACGTTCAGTACCACCAAAAACCACTTCACGTTCCTGAACATTTGATCCTGGCATACTCAATCCGCCGCAATAGCCGCCAACCTGCAACCCACAGCCTCCGGCTTGAGTCCAGGCAGTATTGCTGGCACAGCCTGGCGGAGCATGTAAAATAGGGATGGCTCGCGGCAAAGCTTCCACTGTGGCAATAGCTCCCCCCAGAGCGCAAGTATAACGAGGACGTTCAATATAATTACTCACCTGCTTCCACCTCCGGCTGCTGAATATACTTAAATGGATCTTGCTCATACCAGTTGTTGCTATAAGGCAGCTTAGTCCATTGGCTGAGCTTTTGATTGAATTGAGGATTTTGCAATTGCCGGTACAAGCGCCGGGCCAATTCATAGGCTCCTTTATAACCAACATACTGCAAGCCCACATTATAAATAACATGAGTGGCCACACCTGATTTTGCAGCCGTAGCATTGCCGTTCATATGCCCTAGAAAGATATCTGGTTGAATTCTGCGCAATAAATTTGCTTCTTCAAACGGCTGGCAGTTAGCAATATTAAAGGGTATCTCTTTTGCAGTCACTTTAACCAGTTTTTCATATTCATTATCAGCAAATTCATCATGATGAAAGGACCTTACCGCCACCACTTCAAAGCCTAATTCTGCTAAAAGAATAGCCGTAGCTAACGCCCTAAATTCACCGGCACTGACAAAGGCTTTTTTGCCGGCGAAAAACGGCCTGAACTCCGCTAAAGCAGCTTTCAGTTCTTGCTCCTCTGCAGCAATGAGTTGTTCAGCCTGTTCCTCAATAGCAAAGTGCTTGGCAATATCTCTGATCCATAGACTGGTATTCTCAATACCGATCGGCATATGGCGCAGCACATAAGGAATACCATACTTTTCTTCCAGGTACTGTAACAAATAATCATCATGTGTAGGGCAAGTACTAACCGACAACTGAGCCTGCGTAACTGCAGCCATCTTATCAGGCTGAGAAAATACCGGAAAAACATTGACCGCAAAACCTAGAGATTTGAGAAGTCGTTCCAGCTCAACCTCGTCCACTCTGCCCATCGAAGAAACATTCATCAAATTAATGATTGGTTTCTCAGGCTGATTCAGCTTATTCGCATCTGCTGGTTCTTTTAGGAACACCCTGCCAATGGCATGATAGACCGCATCATAGGCCGTAGCCCATATTTTAGTCTTGAAACCCTCACAATGGACGGGTAAAATATTGGCCTTTATCTCTGGCTGGAGCTGTTGCGCAACACCGTCAATGTCATCACCGATAATACCTGGGACACAACTTGCAACCACAAAGATAATAACCGGCTTATAGCGCTCATCAATTTCCCGAATGGCAGCAGCTAACTTTTCCTCGCCACCACCAATGACATCTTGTTCGGATAAGGCAGTGGATATCCAGGTTGCATCTTTGACAATCCCCCACCGGTGATTATTGCCTGCGCGTACGCCAGCATTACCGCCATGTGAAGATGAACCACAGCCAATAGCGCCATGCATTAACACCACACTATTAGGAATGCTATTCATCATTCCCAATGCCGGCAGCAACAAACATATGGAATTTTGCGTAAAAGAACGCTCGCCATCGGATTGGCAACAACTCATTTTACGATTTGCAATATGTTCTAATGTTCCACCGCAGGCAATGCAGGCATTTAAGCGTGCTTCGCGACGCGGTGGCTCTTTTTGATCAAAATAACTCATTTTACATCATACCTCTCCCTGTATAAATTGGCTTATACCAAGTCAATTGCTTGACTTTCTTTCAATTTCAATGGTCTAAGCTTTGTGCCTGCCACCCAGTGCCAGCCTTTATAAATGCAACAACATTGTCGATCGGAACAGCTGGCGGAATATCACAACCAGGCATAAGGATAAAATTATCCGCATAGGCCGTTTCCAGACATTTTACTGCAGCTGCCTGCACTTCATTTAGCGAACCATCCTTTAATAATATTGGATTCACATTACCAGCTAATGCTATTTTCCCTTGCAACTGCCGTTGTGCCGCCTCAAGATCAACCTTATAATCAACCGACAGTAAATCTACGCCTATTTCTGGCGCTAAATGCAGACGGTCTTTAATATTACCGCAGATATGCAGCGTAATGAGACTGTTTTGTTCTTTCAGCCTGCCAATCACCTTTTGCAGATAAGGCGCTACGAATTCTTCAAAGTGCTTAAGGGAAATGAGATCCCCAGATGCAGTTGGATCGGCAATGGATAGAATTGCCGCACCTTTAGAAATAGCTGGAGCCAGATACCGGTAGCATACCTCTGTCATGAGTTCCATTAAAGCATGTATTCCAGCCTTATCTTTGTACATGCCTGCCATCAGCCGTTCTACTCCATAAAATTGTCCCGCTAACGTAAACGGCCCCCAACTCGAAGTACCAATCAGATAATCATTGCCAATATTTTGATGAACCGACTCAATAATTGACCGGAGGGTTACAATCCAGGCATGATGATCAATTCTATCTAAATTAACACTGTCCAGTTCGGTGATGGATTGAAACGCAGGCTCATGAACATCAATATTACCTTGCGGCCGAAACTTGATTTTGCCCCCGAATAGATGTACCAGCAAATTATGAAAGCCCGAACCAGGCCATACAATATCGGATTGAATAAGCTCATTAATTTCGCATATTGCACTTACTGCCAGTTGTGGTTGTTCCAATACATCTTTTAGTGATAAGCCTTTTTGCCGAAATGTCCAGGTAGCGCCTGATAGCAACGCTGATGCGGGACGATATGTTCTTTGCCCAGCCTCTCGCTGAATAGTCTTTAAGACAATTTCCTTTGAGTTCATAACGAGCCCTCCTCTTAACATTGATAAGATCAGACCACACTGCTACTACCGCCATCTTAATAAATAACCAGCCAGACGATTATAAAAACACATGATGACTAATACCATACTGCCAATCACTAAAATTCCTGCCACGACGCGTGGATAGTCAGCAAAATCAGCAAAATATTTTACATACCAGCCTAATCCGCTGGTGGCTCCAATCATTTCTGCTGCTGTCAGCAATATAAATGCCAGCACTAAGCTGATTGTGGCTCCGCTCAAGATATGCGGCATTGCCCCTGGCAATAAAATTCTGGATAACATCGTCCAATAACCGATCCCAAGCGTTCGGGCAGAATTGATAATGCCTGGCTCAACGGCTCTAACGCCTGCCACGGTATTCATAAACAGTGGCCAAAAGGCACCAATAAAAATAATAAATACTGAAGACATTTTAAAAGTCGGTAAAATAGCTACCGCATAAGGAATATAGACAATGGGAGGAATTGGGCCAAGTATGTTAATCATTGGCTCAATAACTTCATAAATGCGCCGGTTCCATCCCACCATAAGCCCTAAAGGAACGGCTGTAATGAGAGCTAACAGACAACCGTTTGCCAATAAATAGGCTGAACTGAGTATGCTTTTAAGAAATACCTCCCAGTCCTCAATGATTAATTTCAACACAGTGGACGGTATGGGAAACAGAAGTGGGTCTAATAGTTTAAAGCCGGTAACAAGCTGCCATACAGCCACAATAATCCCAATTAGAACCAACCGGTCGCGGTTTTTTGTGCTCATATTCCCGCCCCGCCTTCAATTTGCTCTAAATCCTCAATTAACTCATCTTGCAGCAAAGATAAAATATCATTGCGTATGCTAATGTATCCGGGATCATGAATGAGATAGTTACGTTTGCGTGGGCGTTCGAATGGTACTACTATGGTTTTCTTGACCCGGCCGGGTCCTGGGGTAAAAACAATGATTCGATCGGCTAAATAAATGGCCTCATCAATGTCGTGGGTAACAAAAAATATAGTCGTCTTGCGGTCTTTCTCCTGCCATAGGCGAAGCAATAAATCTTGTAAATAAATGCGATTTTTAGCATCAACTGCACCAAAAGGCTCATCCATCAGGTAAACCGGTGCCCCTAATGCAAAAGCTCGTGCAATGGCTACCCGCTGCTTCATTCCGCCGGACAATTCACTCGGATATTGATTAGCCGCATTAGCCACTCCCACTAATTCCAAATAGTGTAGTGCTTGCTTGTCAGATGTGCTGCCCACTTGCTGTAAGGCAAATCTAATGTTTTCCAAAGCGGTCATCCAAGGAAATAATGAATAATCCTGGAAAACAACGGCTCGATCTAATCCCGGACCGTCAATCTGTTCACCATTTAAAAGAATAGTGCCAGTACTGGGGGCCGTCAGACCAGCAAGTAAAGAAATAGTTGAACTTTTGCCACAACCGCTTGGTCCCACAACGGCTACGAATTCACCCTCCGCGACAGTCAGCGATACATTAGCTAAGGCAGGGTGGTCACTATTTTTGTTATAATACAAGGATACATCCGCTAAACTTAACAGTGACATTTCGATCCCTCCTTGATGTAGAATGAAGTCTATAAATTATTTTTGCCGAATTCTTTCTCTAAATTGATATAAGTAGAGTTTTGCGGCTCACGACTGCGCAGCTGCTGCAAAGCCTCTTGGTAGATGGACGGATCAACATGTTTACTAATATCAATATCACTCTGAATATAGCCGGCTGATTTCATGGCCTCCCAAAACTCAATAAAGCGTTTTTTATCAGGATCAGGAATGCTGTGGATATGCCCGCTATAAGTAGCCTGCTTAATGAGGTCTTTATCAAGCTTCACATATTTACTGAGGATTTCCACTGTCTCAGCCTGGTTATTGATATAGAAGTCATGCGCCCGGATTAAAGCCCGGCTCAAGCGCAGATAAGCCTCCCGATTGCCTTTTAACTTTTCTTCCAGCGCTACGACCCGGCAGCAAGTATGGTTTTCCATATAGACGGAAGACCATTCAACAATCTTTAAGCCTTGCTGCTCAGCCATTTCGGAGAACGGAACCCATACCAAGCCGGCATCGGCACTGCCTTTTTTTACCGCTTCCAGTACAGTAGCCGGAGAATCTAATTCTTGAATTTGCACCTGGCTTTTCCAGTCAATACCGGCTTTTGTTAACGCTGATCGCCAAACTGCATCACCGGTTGCTAAACGGACGGTTGCTACTTTTGCACCAACAAAACCTTGTAAGGATTTGAAACGTTCGGCATTCTCGGGTTTTGCCACAACAGCATGGCCTTCGCTTTGCATACCGCCAATGGCCACAAACGGTGTGCCTTTAGCTATAAAGACTTGTGGTCCGGCTGTCCCAAAGGCTCCTGCATCTAATTTACCGCTTTTGATGGCATTAAGACCTTCACCAGAATTGGTAAATTGGAACAACTCAGTATCTAATCCCTCCTGATCAAAAAAACCCTTTTCCTTGGCGACAAAGAACAGCACGTCCCCAACAGCAGGCAAAAAGCCGATGTTAAATTTCATTTTATCTGCCGGCTTATCTGCTGATGCCGGAGAGCTTTTCGATTGGGACCCACAGCCAGCTAATACAAAAGCTGCAAAAGCAATTAAACATAAAATTGCAATGGTTTTTTTTATTCTCATGAGTCTTTCTCCTCCTGTAATAGACGTTTATAATAAAACCCGCTTGTATAAAGTGCCGCTGCCGGATTATGGCCTGTCACCCGATCTTTAGTAATCAGCGTGGTAACCGGTGCTTCTGAATACTTAATAAACAAAGAATCATGACCCACACATAAACCATTGATTACATTAAGATCAGTTTGCTGTTTGTTCAGTAATTCTGCCTGCATAACCGGATTACACAACGATTCATGACATCCCTTATTGACTTTTAATTCATCAGGTATACCTACCTGGCTTTTATCAATTGAGCCAACTTTGCACAATACACTATAACTTTCCAGTCCTTTGGCCTCTAATATCTTGGTAAAGATCTTTGTTTCATTGATTAATCCGATACAGGTAGCAATACCAATTTTTTTTGCACCTAACCGTTTGGCAAACGCAATAATCTCTTCCACCCTGGTCAATTTTCCGTAATATAATCCCTCAATTTCAGCTGCAGTTCGGGCAATTTTGGCCGTTAAACCATTCCCCCGATATAAATCGACTACTTTTTCCAACTCGACTTGATCAGCATTCGTAGTCAGGCAAAATTCAGGAAAAGTTTTATTTTGTGTATGACAGTTGAATACCCCGCATTCGCTGCAACTTAGTTGTCTGTCAGTTTTTACATCTGTTTTACTCATAAGATCCTCCTGTTACTGTTTAAAAATTAAGGCAACTTACAAACAATTTATCAAAATTAGCACTTGTCGCTAATTCTAATACCTCGACTTGCTTCACTACATCACTCATGGTTTGGCGAACAGTGTGATTTAATAAAAAAGCCTGCCCGCCAGTCTTAGAGGTATTACCAAGAAACTCAATTTTATCCTGAAAAGCTGCTGGCAGCATTCCAATGTGAACAAGACTTGCCGGATTGAGGTGATAACCAAATGATCCGGCAATATAAACGCGATCAACCTGTTCCGGTAAAACACCGTTTTTCGCCAGCAAGGCTTCAATGCCAGCCCGGATTGCCCCTTTTGCCAGTTGAACCTGACGAATGTCCTTTTGAGATAAATAAACCTCGCCAGCAATCTGAAAAACAGTTTTTCCGGCTTTTTTTACAAGCCGGTCAGCCAGTTCCGGTTTTACAGCGGAATCCTTAAGTTTACCTGTGCCCTGAATAAAGCCATACTTAACCAGTTCACCGACAATATCCAAAAGTCCACTGCCGCATATACCAATCGGTTCCTTATCACCAATTGTTTTAATTTCAATAAGGTTATTATCGCTAATCGAAAACTTCTCAATGGCTCCCGGTGCAGCCCGCATTCCAAACTCAATATTCATTCCTTCAAAAGCCGGGCCGGCTGCAGTAGACGTAGCAAGCAAATTGCCATCTGCAGCCAGAACCATTTCCCCGTTAGTTCCAACATCAACAAATAACGTTAAGCCTTTTTGCTCCTTAAGCTTAGCAGCTAATATGCCTGACGTAATATCGGCACCAACATAAGCCGACATGACTGGCGGTAAATAAATTTGAGCAAAATCAGCAACATGAATCCCGTACACACTCGCCTGGTATATCATCCCGCCTTTTATCGCCGGTGTATAGGGATATTTCCCCAATGACGAAGGATCTACAGCTAAGGCCAAATGCAGCATACAAGTATTGCCGCTAAAAATAATTTCGTAAATATGCTTTGATTTTACACTGGTTTCTTTGGTCAAGTCATCGATCATAGCATTGAGCACGGTAATAAACTCAGTGTGCAAAACCGACAGCCCTGATTCAGTCGAAGCAAGCTTGATTCTGGACAATACATCCTGTGCATGATGGCTTTGTGGATTAAGTCTGGCAACTGAGCCAACTTCATGACCGTCATTAAAATCAAATAAAGCGGCCACCAGCGTTGTTGTTCCAATATCGACAACCAGACCATAATGCGCCGTACTGGTGTTGCCGTCTTCCACCCCCAGCAGGCCGGCGACAGCCCATACCTCAGTTTTGTCATTCGTATTATGATAGCGTTTGCTTATGGCCGTCCTGAGATCAACTTCAAGACCAATCCCATGCTGAATAATCTGAACGTTACGACTGTCTTGTCTGGAGAGTATTTCCACCGTCATATCTCGATCAGCAGAAGTCATACAAGCCAGTATAATCCCGTGCTGTTGTTCTTCTTTAGTAAGTACTGGAGAAACCTGATCAGCTTGGACGTCCTCAGATTGCTGCAAAATTTTCACTTTACATTTGCCGCAGGTTCCATTGCCATTGCAAGGTGATTCCAGCAATATTCCACTTTCCCGCGCTGCATCCAGCAGTGAGACTCCATATGGTACGAACAATGACAACCGCTTCTCTGCACTCAAAAACGTAATTTCAGGCATTTTACCCCTCCCTTACTGCTGCAGTCATGGCTTGAATATGCGCTAACCGGGTAGAGGTACTTAATCCGCAGGCTGGAGAAATAATATCAATCCCGTTCCGAACCAGCAGCCGAGCCCGTTCGGCTACTTTCTCGGTTGGGCCGTATTCCAGTAAATAAGTACTTAAATTGCCCATTGTCGTAAGACTGTTAAAATCCTGCTTTAACTGCCGTAAATCTACGATGGCATCAGTACTGATTGCATTGGCTCTGATATCTGGTATCAATTGCCTTACCGAAGACATATTGCCGCAAATATGAACAATAACAGGAGCACCTTGAGCATGAATGGCATCAATAATTTTGTTAAGATATCTTACAGCATACTCATTAAACATCTTAGGTCCTAAAATTTCTCCTGTTGCAGTAGGATCACCAATTGAAATAGCTGTCGCTCCGTTATCCACTAATTCTTTGGCAAATCCGATCAATAAATCACTGACATAGTCTAAAACTCGATGAGCCCCTTCCCGGCTTTTACGCAGTTCCTTTAAAAAGGGTACCGGATCTACCAGTGAGGCAGCTGTACTTATCGGCCCAGTCAAATTGCCGATAACCGGAATATCCGGTTGCTTACGCGACAGTAAATAAGTCGCCTGAATAACGGTATCCAGTCTTCCTGCTTTAAGCATTCCAGGGATGTTTTTAAGGGTTACATCATTCACCGACTGATAAATTTCCCGAACAATTTTAGGCTCGCAGGCCAACGTACCATAGGTCACTTCACTGCCTAACACTTCAGCTTCTACAGTCATGCAAAAAGGAATACCAAGGTTCTCAAAGCCAGTGTGACGAGAAACATCGAGAGCCAATTCAGCCATCAAGTTGGCATCGGTATGTGCCTCCGGCAAAGTATGCCCAGTAGCATTCATTACATCTACAATGGCTGCATTCATCATTCCACCTGTACAAATGACCGGTGGCCGATCAATATTTTTTTTGTCAAGTACTCTTGTCAATCGCTCCTCTGGACTTAATACACTCACGTTTAGACACTCCTTACAAGTTCATGAATTTTTACTGGATAGCCGACTTCCCTCACCGTGGCTAACATGGCATCGATATTTGCAAAAGGGGTTTCGGTTGGCAAACTGCAGCCTGATGCGACAATTAATCCACGCGGATTATCATAACCATCCCGAATGCACTGGAGGACGGCAGCACGCACCTCAGCCCGACTTCCCTGAAGCATGATTTCTGACGGTTTCACATTGCCCATCAGCCTTACTTTATGACCAACTTGTTCTTTCGCTTCTTGCAAGCTGGCTGCATTATCAAGACTGATACAGTCTGCGCCTGCTTCGCACATATACTCCCAAATTTTGGCCGTTTTCCCGCAGATATGCAGGGTAACGGTTTTGCCACGGGAATGAATATAGTCAATTAAGCGTTTTAAGTAGGGAAGTGAAAACTCCTTAAACTGCCTGGGACTAATTAACGTAGTTGAAGACATGGGATCGGTAAGACTAGGCGTACACCCATTATCAATAATTGCTTTTGAATACCGTAAGGCAGTTTCCAGCGAAACCTCGCATAATTTATGAACAGCGGCTGGATTTTTGCCAACCAGCCGCACTAAGTTTTCAGTACCAATTAGAAATGAAGCATTTGTGAAAGCTCCTGTCACAGCCCCTGTTACTGCGACTTCCCGCCCCACAGCTTCAACTGCCAGTTTCATGGCTTCCAGATGTTGAGGCAAATTCCCATCTTGATACGGATCTGCTGGTTCTAACCTGTCGATTTCGCCAATATCACTGATCGCCGGTGTTTCCAAATAGGCTGTTTCATCTTCCGGGTAATGCACGGTGGCTCCCATTGCTTCAGCCTGAGTATACAAATCAGTAAAAATCCGGATGATATCATAACCAAAGCGTCGATACGCAGCAATTTGTGCCTCTGCGATCAGTCGCCCATTACCACGAAAATCGCTTACTTTTACACCAATAACACGTGCCGCGGTATTCCCCACAATAGGAACACACGGCAATCTGTCAACTTCTTGATTATTGTTATAAGCGACAAGACGCTCTATTGCTGTCATTTGATCAGCTGCCACTACGCAGCACCTCCAAGCAATTTACGCGCAATACGCACAGCTTCAGCAGCATTTGATGCATATGCATCAGCACCAATTTTGTCGGCAAAAGCTTGTGATATCGGGCCTCCGCCAATCATCACTTTAAAGTTATTGCGAACTTGTTCCCGGTCTAGCAAGCGAATGACTTCAGCCATCCCATCCATGGTTGTTGTCATTAGAGTTGACAGTGCAATAATATGGGCACTCTTTTCTTTTGCAACAGTAACGAACTCCTGTGGCGGAATATCCCGTCCTAAATCAATCACCTCATAGCCTGAAGTTTCCAACATAATTTTAACTAAATTTTTACCAATATCGTGCGTGTCGCCTTCAATAACGCCAATCACAACGACCTGCTTTTCACCTTCACTCTGGATTTTCAAATGAGGCCGCAGAACTTCCAATCCGGCATACATCGCATCAGAGCACATCAGTAATTCAGGGATAAAATATTCTTCATCTTCAAATAATTGCCCAGCCCGGCTCATGCCGTCTGATAAACCTTTATCAATTGCCAGATACGCATCTATTCCTAATTCGACAATTTGGTTAGCGAGTTCAACCGTCTTATCTTCATCCATATCCACTACCGCATCTGATAATTGTTTAATCAGTTCTTCCTGATTTTGTGTCATAGTAAACAACCTCCAAGTTTATTATTTTGGGGCAAACAAAAAAGGCTAAGAAAAATCTGTTAAGATTTTTCTTAGCCTTCAGTTTTCTGATCAGCTATGGTTATTTGGTTAAGCAACCAGGTTTTAATCAGTCTTGATCCACCTGCTTTAGTAGCAGATTTTAACGCTGCTTCCTACTGCAAATTGATAGAAAGCAAAAAACCGAAGACCAAAGAAACCTCCATAAAACAGGTTCCTTTAGCCTTCGGTTTATCTTCCGATCAGCTCATTATTTTTGATGTAATAATACACTGCCTGATTGACTTTGTCAATATCTAATTTCACCTAGGAACCTTCTTGATAATGTCTAATTTTGAAACTGACACCTATTTCTCGGGCGATTTCCCGGCAAGCTTCAATATCGGCCTTTTCCATAAGATCGACGACCGATAAGGTCACACTGGGAATATAGGTTGAACACTTCTCAGCAAAATCAAGCAAGGCGGGAAACGCGGCTTCACCATATTGAGATAAACACAGCAATTGATATTCCTGAGCATTTTTAGCGTTAAGACTAATTGAAACTGCATCAACAAGACCTGCTAGTTGTGCGGTAATATCCTTTCCACAAATCAGATTAGCCTGACCATTCGTATTAATTCTAATAGGGGTAGGATAAAGCCGCTTCAGGGTTCTAGATAGTTCAATGACATCATAAGCACGAACCATGGGCTCACCATAGCCACAGAACACAAACTCTGAGTAGCCAGTAACATCAACACTGTGAATGGCTGTCAATATTTCGGCAACAGTAGGTTCCCGATCCAGCCAAAGATTTATGTCAGAGCCAACTCCATCTTGGGAATTCCGGATACAAAACAGACAATGATTCGTACAACGATTGGTAATATTAAGATAGAGTGAAGTCCCAACTTCATAAATGATCGTCATATACTCACCCATATAGCTGTTATTTTCTTTTTACTTTTCATGCTATCTCACAAATCGGCCATCATCTTTTGTAACAGGAAGCTTATGAAGATTATTTCCAAACCAACCATTCCTGGTTCCTTCCCTTACGTCAAACTGTGCTACATACGGTTTAATATCTAATAGCGGCGTTCCATCTATTATATCAACATCAAGAACATGCAGCCTGGTTCCTTCCACCTTCTCCAGCCGCACGACCGAAAGGCCAATAGCGTTGGGACGGCTGGGCGATCTAGTCGCAAATATTCCATGTAACTCATTATCCAGAAATGGTTTAACTAATAAAGAAGCTTCTTTAATTAAATGCAGATGATAAATTAAAATAAGATGAGAAAATCCTTCGATATCTTTCAGGCCGGGTGCATAATCCGGGCTGAGTTCAACAATACCGCTGACATCGGCTGCCGCTGTTGGTTGAATGGGAGTGCCTTTTGCCTCTTTAAAAGGAGAATAAATAACCCCAATTGACTGATAGCTGATCATATGTCTCACCTCCTATAACTGATTTGAGCTTAATGGCACCCTCCTGATCGGCAAGAACCGCCGCTGCAGCCGCCACCTGGTGACCGTAAAACACTATTCTTAATAAATTTCCCCCTCTTTCCATACGCCTGTAACGCTTTCTCAATAGAACTGTTTACAGACAAAGCAATAACCCCCTGTACGCGCAATTGCTGCTCGGCTCCCGGACCAATTTGTGCCACCAGTACCACTTCAACATCGGTTAGTAATGCTGCCGAAGTCGCTCCATGTTTTCCGGTATTATCATTGGATTGCTGAACAACTTTTCTGTTTTCTAACAACTCATATTCCCCTTGCTCATTGACTTCATAAATAAAAAACTCCTGTGCCCGGCCAAAATGTTCATTAACCGATACACCATCAGTACTAGCAACTGCTACCTTAGCCAAATTAATCACTCCTTATTATTGCTATTTTGGTATAAAAAAGAGACTCCGGATAATGAAAATTATACGCGGAGCCTCTGCCTCTTTACAGCCAGCTCATCAAAACCAAACTATAAATTTGTTAAAATGAAACATTCATCTTTCACAGCTTTTTACGCTCAAGACGGAAAATAAGCTGTTAGCCATTCGAGTATGGCGGCCTGGAGGATTTCCTGATTATTTTCAGCACTATGTTCAAGTTCAAGTTCTTTAAATTCTTTTGCACCCTGGTAAGTCTGAAAGAAATTTTTGGAGCCCTGTATTGGCACGACGGCATCTAAAAAACCATGAACCATTAACAATGGCGTTGTGACCTGTGCCATGTTTTCACGTGGGTTATAGTCATTGGCAACTAAATCGGCAACAAACTGACTATTGAGCTTAAATCCTTTGCCATAAAAATAGCCAATCGGTTCTCCGCTTAAAGCTTTTTGCCACAAAGCCGGTCCAAATATTATTTCCTGGAAATTACTGATTGGACTAGTCACTGGTGCGAATACCATCCGGGCGACAATTTGCTGGAGATCATCCTGATGAGTTAAAACCACCAGCCCACCCAAGCTATGCCCATACAGCAATCGTGGATTTTCAGAAAAACGGGGTTGAGATTTTATCCAGCCCAAAACATTGTTTAAGTCTTCTTTCCAACCCGCTACACTGGTATCACTCGCAAAATCACCATCACTATCACCAGAGCCCAAATAGTCAAAGCGTATTACAGCATATCCTGCTTTTTCCAAGACTTTAGCCAAATTTACAGTTAATTGATTATAACCAACTTTATCGCCAGTAAAGCCATGGCAGCAGATAATTAAGGGTGTCTTATTATGAAATGTATCAGGTATATGCACCATTGCTGATAAGCGCTTACTCCTGCTAGGTATCCATACATGTTCTTTCAAACTTATCACGCCTTTCAGCTAATAATAAAAGATTACGCTTGCGTTTCCCGTTTGTAGACTAATTTGCCATCAATAAAAGTCATTTCGACCTGAACTTTATCAATGTCACTCGGATTAATAGCCAACAAGTTCTGATCTAATACAACCAGATCAGCCAATTTTCCTATTTCAATTGAGCCGATACTCTCTTCCATGAACATGGCATAAGCTCCGTTAATGGTAAAACTTTTCAACATTTGCTGCACCGTAGCCCGCTCGTTACTATTAAGCAAATAGCGCTCATCACCCATAGTCTCAATATCATCAACGCCGTAAAAACTGCCATTATCCATATTACGGGTAACCCCAACATCAATGGCTCTCATTGGATAAGGTACATTAGTTACAGGATAGTCTGACGAAGAAGTGACCGTAACACCTTGTGCAAAAAAAGTCCCCAACGGATATTCTGTTTTAGCTCGTTCACCTAAAATTCGATAATCAACACTTTCCCACCAATTAGGACCTTTAAAATGCCAATAAGGCTGTACACTGGCAATGACCTGCAACTTCTTAAATCGAGGCACATCGTCCTGATCAACAAGCTGCAAATGCGTAATGGTATTGCGATAATCACCGCTAGGCACCCGATCCTGTATTGTCTCCAAAATATCCAGTACTTTCTTAGTGGAGGCATCGCCTGTCGAGTGAACATAAATTTGCAATCCTTGCTGATTAGCCATGGTAAAAGCCTTCTGCAGCTTCGCCTCATCCCATAAGAATTCGCCATAATGTTCATCCCCTTTGCCGGCACCCGGGGCATAGGGCTGCAGCAAATAGCTTGTTCCTCCCTCTACAACGCCGTCAGTAAAAAATTTGGCTGTAATGATCTGAAGAGAAGGAGATTGATAGCGTTTGCGCAACTCACCAAGCGAACTAAACTGTTCGATCAAATCTCCATCGGCATGAATGGCCATAGCTGCTCTGATCCGTAAGGCCAAGGCTCCTGATTGTTCTAAATGCTCAAAAGCCTTCAGAATATTAGGAGCAAAAGTACCGGCAATACAGAGCAGGCTGGTAATACCAAATTGGTGCATCTTTGTCTGGAACTCCAGCATAGCTGTCTCATATTGGCTTAATGTATATTCAGGCAAAGCAATCAACCACATGGCACTTTCTTTAAGCACTCCCCACAATGCACCGCTTTGCCTATCTTTTTCCACAACACCGCCAGCCGGTGATTCGGTTGTCTCATTGACTCCATTTACGGCTAACGCTTTAGAATTAACCCACAAGCTATGTCCGTCGTTAGCTCTTAAAATAATCGGAATTTCCCTTGTAATGGCATCAAGATACTCTTTTCGCGGGCCTTTTATAAGTTCCTCACCAGAAAAAGCTCCCCACGACCACCCACGTCCATATACCGCTTTACTTTCCGGATGTTTTGCAATAAATGCTCTAATTGCGGCCACATATTCAGGCAAACTGCTCAAATTGGCTAACTGAACCTCGTATAATTCTGACAGTGACAAACCAGGCGGATGCATATGCGTATCAATTAAGCCGGGAACTAACATTTTTCCTTGGAGATCGATGAGGGTCGTGTGTTCACCCACATAGGGCTTAACAGCTGCATCGCTCCCGACAAAGATAACTTTGTTATCCTTTACAGCTACGGCTTCACTAACCGTATCCCGATCATCGGCAGTATAAACTACGCCATGAGTCAATACCAGATCAGCAAAACCATGATAAGACATCTTTTCACCTACTTAACGTTTCTTGATCAATCCACTAAGTTTAAATAAACCGATGGACTCGTTTGGCTGAAAGAATGCCAGTGTTCATACCGGCTTCATGCAAACCTCCGCTATAACGTCCATGCTCCATCTTTACACAAAGATCCATAACTGTCAGCAAGCCTGCTTGCCGGGCAAGTTCGGCAGCTTCATCATTAATAATTTTTAATTGCAGCCACACAGCTCCGGCTTTGCAGGCAATCGCTTCACGCACGATTGGCAAGCAATCTGCTGCCGGCCGGAAAATATCAACAAGATCAATGGGTTCTGGGATACTGGCTAAATTGGGGTAGCAGCGTTCGCCAAGTATAGTCTCCGCCCTAGGATTGACTGGAATAATGCGGTATCCGGCAGATCTCAGATAAGTGGCGACAAAATAACTGGCTTTTTGTCGTTCAGTTGATAAACCCACCATGGCAATCGTTCGGCTATGATAAATGATCTTTTGTATCGTTTCCGAATTTTGATATAATGCCTGTTGTTCAATATTCAGCGAAGAATTTAGCGTTACAGAGCTTGAAAAGCTTGTTCCAGATCCCATAATAAATCCTCCAAATTTTCTATTCCGATGGAAAGGCGGATTAATTCCGGCCCAACGCCGCAATCACGCAATTCTTCATCAGTAAGTTGTTGATGAGTTGTAGACCCAGGATGAATAACCAGGCTGCGGACATCGCCGATATTGGCTAAGTGACTGAACAGTTTCAGTTGTTCAATAAAACGTTTTCCGGTTTGCCGGACATCTTCTCCTGCCTGCTCTTTTAAACCAAACGATAAAACAGCCCCTGCTCCTTTAGGCAGATATTTTTTAGCTAATTCATACTGCGGATGACTAGGTAAACCAGCATAAGCCACCCAGGCTACTTTAGCATGGTCTTCCAAAAACTGAGCAATCTTTAAAGCATTGGCTACATGGCGATCCAACCTTAGTGACAGCGTCTCAACGCCTTGTAATAATAAGAAGGCATTCATGGGTGATAAGCTGCAGCCAGTATCCCTGAGTGTCTCGACCCGTACTTTCATTAAAAAGCCATAATGGCCAAAAGTATCGTAAAACCGTAAGTTATGATATTTAGGGGATGGATCGGCGATTGCGGGGAACCCGGAATAATCAAACTTTCCAGATTCAAGGACAACTCCCCCCAGCGAATTACCATGGCCGCCAATAAACTTAGTTGCCGAATAAACCGTAATGGTGGCACCAAAATCCATTGGCCGGCACAGATACGGTGTCGCAATGGTATTGTCAATAATAAGCGGTATGTTATGATGATCTGCCAAGGCGGCAATCGTTTCAATATCCAGAATGCTGCCCCGCGGATTACCGATTAATTCACCGTAAAGTGCCCGGGTTTTGGGAGTAATGGCCTTCTGCCATGCTTCGATATCGGTCGGATCTACATAAGTAATGCCTACACCTAATTTTTTTAACGTATGAGTGATTTGAGTAATGCTGCCGCCATATAAATGCGACGATGCAACAAGTTCATCCCCAGGCTCAAATAACGTCATAAAAACGGCTAACTGAGCGGCCATACCACTGGAAGTCGCTACCGCTCCGGTAGCTCCTTCTAATGCGGCCATTCGTTCCTCAAACACGGCAACGGTTGGATTACTAATACGTGAATAGATATGTCCGTACTGCTTTAAATCAAATAACTCGGCTGCATGATCAGCATCATAAAAAACATAGGAGGAGGTTTGATATATTGGAACGGCTCTGGCGCCATGCTGAGTATCCGGAATATGGCCCGCATGAACCATCTTGGTTTCAAATCCAAAATTGCGCTCTGTTTTCATGGTTTCAACTCCTTATAAACTAAAACTTGCATGAGTAAAAGTAATTTTTTAGTATTGCCAATTTAAGTTAAGAAATACAAAGACAACTTAACAGCGAATGAATTCCGCAATATGAGGTTTCTGGCTTAAAAGTTCCAAATCTTCTTTAGATGGCAAAAGTGCTTTGTCACGATCCATATTGACTAAACAAATAAAGCCAAGTGGCTGCTCTGAAGTTGCCCGGAATTGATGCCAGGTCAGTGACGGAATCATCAGCACATCTTTTTCCTGAACCTGATAAATCGAATCACCTACCAGAGCTTCACCACTACCGCGTGCTATCACTACATAATGCACATGCTCATGCTGCTCTAGCGTAGAATATCCCCCAGAAGCAATTTCAAAATAGCGAACTTGGCAAGGCAGTTCGGGCTGCCCATCTAATAAAATCTGCCTTGTAATATTTTTAAAGTGATTACCTGCTTCTTTATAGGCAAGAAGCTCTACATTGTCCCAGCGATAATCTCCGGAATGGCGAATTAACATAGTTTGATCTCCTTCCGTATAGTAAAAGTTTTATCTAAAACGTTCTGAAATAAGCTGATAAAAAAGGAACTGCAAACTAATTAAAAAAGCTTGGTTTCGAACTATTATCCAAATAGAACGAAACCAAGCCTCCAGTTTTCTGGTCAACTCTATACAAAGACTATATTGGATTTTCGGCGACAATGACCCTATCGCTACGAAAACGCTACTAAACTTTACCTGTACAGTTCTGACGTACTATCAGCTAGTTATTGTTATTGTACTTCTGTGATATATTTCTGTCAATATGCAGTTAAATGATCCTGTTCAAGCAGTTAATCTTGAGATTCCTCACATTCTTGATTAAAACTGCCTTCTCTTTCTAAAATAAAATTGGTAACACCATTTTTAACATTTGTTTCGATAACGCCAGTAGCGATATTCTTTAGCTCATCAATAGCATTGCCTACTGCATAAAACTCGTCACAGGCTTTAAAAAGTGGTATATCATTAAAATTGTCACCAAACCCGATGACTTTAGTAAAATCATAACGATTACGTAAATAGCTCACGGCATTATATTTAGAAGCCTGTTTACTATAAATCTCCAAATACCATAAGTTTTCAGTATATACATCATGAGAAAGTACCATATCAATATCTGATAAAAATTTCAACTCATCTACTACTCCTAATAGTTTCCGTTTTTCATCCATTAAAGTGAGATAAACAACATAATCTTGCCTGATATTATCAGAGAAGTCTGCAATACAATCGAATGTCTTGCCATATCGTTCTACCCGCTCCTGATAATAGTTTTGCAGGAATGTTGTGTCAAGTTTCTCATAGTATGTAATTAAACGCTTTCCGCTGACAGCGTACATGAACCCATAAAGTTTATATTTTCTTAATAAGCTGATAATAGCCCGAACGGTAGATTCAGCAAGAGTTTCTATTTTTAAATATTGTTTTGCCACAAGATCATAAATAAGCGCCCCATTCATCAAAATAACAGGCATATTCATATGGGCAGTTGACATGATTTTTGTAACTGACACGGTTGTTCTAGCTGTAGCAATCGAAAAATGAAGTCCTCTCTGAATAAGCAAATTCAGCTTGTGCTGCGTGTATTCACTAAGCTCTTTCTGAGCGTTTAACAGCGTTCCGTCCAAATCAGAAACATAAAGTGTTTTTCTCAGAACTAAGCACCTCCCAACTGGAACTTATAAAAAACAAAGGCTATATTCCATTTTTTCGGAATACAGCCTCTAGCGATCAACTAGTCGGTCCTTTGGTGACTCATTATTAGGATAATAATATATTTTACAACTTTTGTCAATAACCATGTATTCATGAATACATATTTCTGCGAAGCGAAATCTACTGTCCGAATTTTAGTAAGTTCTGTATAATGTAGAGAGAGAAAAGGAGCGATGTATATGACTGAGTTGGCAAAAATGAATGACCTGGAATTACAAGATTATTATGTGGCTTTAACCCATCGCTACGAAGAATTTCAGCGTCAAAACTTAAAACTAAATATGGCACGCGGCATTCCGTGTCCTGAACAGTTGGATCTATCTACAGGATTGATTGATTGCCTTGCAACTGATGATTATAAAACAAGTAATGGCACAGACTGCCGAAATTATGGTATCATAGACGGCATACCAGAAGTTCGTGACCTCTCAGCGCAACTGTTAGAGACACGACCAGAGCAAGTCATTGTTGGTGGTAATTCCAGCTTAACAATGATGTACGATCTAATTGTCAGAGCAATGCTTCACGAATTGCCTGGCAGCAGTCTTCCCTGGGGCAAACTGTCTAAAGTTAAATTTCTTTGTCCAAGTCCCGGTTATGATCGGCACTTTGCAATTTGCGAGTACTTGGGAATCGAAATGATCCCAATCAACTATCTGCATGATGGTCCGGATATGGATCAGGTGGCAGACTTAGTAGCAGCAGATTCTTCAATTAAAGGCATTTGGTGTGTTCCAAAATATAGTAATCCTACAGGAATTACTTATTCTGAATCAGTGGTAAGAAAGTTAGCAGCTATGCCAGTTAAAGCTCCTGATTTTCGTATATTTTGGGATAATGCTTATAATGTGCACCATCTAACAGACACCCCAGCGAGTTTATTAAACATCCTGGCCGCCTGTGAGCAAGCCGGCAATCCTGATCGGGTCTTTGTCTTCAGCTCAACGTCCAAAATCAGCCTAGCTGGAGCCGGTATTGCTATGTTAGCCAGCAGTAAACCGAATATTAATTGGTTAAAGCAACAATTGGCTATCCAAACAATTGGCCCTGACAAACTCAATCAACTCCGTCACGTTCGCTTTTTTAAAGACCGGGCTGGCATTGAAAATCACATGCGTCGCCATGCAGCAATTATTAAACCTAAATTTGATTTGGTGCTGAACATCTTAGCCGCTGAATTAAAGGAACAAAATCTAGCTTCTTGGAGCAATCCACAAGGCGGCTATTTTATCAGCCTGAACACACTGCCTGGCTGTGCAAAAAAAGTCGTTGCCAAAGCTGCTGAGGCTGGAGTCATACTCACACCTGCTGGAGCTACATTTCCGTATGGTCGTGATCCAGAAGATAAAAACATCAGGCTTTCTCCTACCTTCCCACCTTTGCCGGAACTGGAAAAAGCCATGCAGTTATTGACCCTGTGTATTCAGTTAATTAGTGCAGAGCAAGAATTAGCAACAAGACAGCTTTAGCAAGCCGTTAATTATATAATAAAATATTGCAGTTCTGGCGTGGTCAAAAGTGAAGGCTGAGTATGAATACTTAGCCTTCACTTTTTTCATTTTTATTGCATAACAGCAGGTTTACTGTCATACAGGTACTCTAATCCTACTTCGCTTCTTTATAAGCTACAGCATCAATCTGACATAAGCAAGACGGTGATACAAATTCCTCAGTGATTGCACTGCATACCGAAAAACCGTTATGAAAATATTGAGGGAAGACTGATCTCGCTTTAGCAAAATCAGCAATATTTTTAAGTATAAGATTTATTTGTACAACATCTTCAAGGCTGGCCCCTACCTCAGCCAGTACGAGTTTTAGGTTTTCAAAGCAAGTTGCCAATTGTATTGTAATATCCAGAGAATCCTGCCTGCCACTTTGATGCGAAACAAAGATAAATTCACCGGCTATTATTGCTGGAGAATAAGTATGATCACAATAACGGGTTGATACATTTTCTGACATTTCTTTCCCTCCCCGTATATAATTGATTAACCGCTATGCAAATAAGAAGGCTATATCCTATATAGGATATAGCCTCCAGTGATTAACTAGTCAGCCCATGTCTATAGTTTAGTTTATGCCGACATAAAAGGTTTTGGTAATCCAATTGACGCAAACCAATGTAGAAATTTATCCCAATACAAAATCTCCCATCAAAATCCCGACAATGTTATTTCCATTATCCCGAACCGGCACAGCAATCGCAATGCAATAACTATTCGTGTCATCAGATATATAAGGTTGGGATACGTAGTCTTGCCCAATGATTGCTTGTTTAAAATAAGGCCGATGACCAAAATTCACATAAACATCTTTTTCTATATAATCTAATGTGATTGCTTTCCTTAGGCCATCTTTTTGCATAACAGCGAAAAGCTCAAACTCGCTGTGTTTTTTTATGCTTTCCTGTAATAGTTTTGTGCAAACTTCATAATCCATCGTTGCTAATTGCTCCTGATTAGCCAGTTCTTTAAGCGTTTTCAGACCGCCGTCAATATACGCCTGGGTCTTATCGTCAATTTTATAACTATTTGCAAATGATGCAATGCGTGTTTTCAAATCTTTATTCATATGAGTTAAATCATCTATGGAATTAAACATGTTTTTCATAGCTGTTAATTGTTCTTCGGAGGCAGAGGCTACTTGTTGAGTTGCAGCCGTAGTATTTTCTGAAATAGAAGCTATTTGTTTAATAGCATCTGTAATAATGCTTATTTTATTATTTTGAATATCAATAATCCGGTTAATATCTTGTATGGCAGTCAGTGTATTAGCATTTTCTGCAGTGATATTGCTTAAATTGCTTCTGGTTACATGGGAAAACGTGATTGTCTCATTGATCACATGAACTTCTTTATTCATGGCAGAAGCAATATCAGTAATTTCTTTTTTTATATCATCTACGATCTTTTGTATTTCCTGAGCTTGGTTAGAAGACATTTCTGCCAATTTTCTTATCTCATTGGCCACTGCCGAAAATCCTGAACCGGCATGGCTTGAACGGGCCGCTTCTATGGAAGCATTTAAGGAAAGCAAATTGGTATTATTGCTGATTTCATGCACAGTGTCTGCTATGTTTTGAATTTTAAATGCTTTCTCATATAAGAGTTTAATCTTATTCGCCAGGTTTTCGTTAGATTTCGCCGACTCACTCATCTTGCCAATTAATTCTTCATAAATATTTGTTGTGGATTGAACGATATCCATCATGGAAGAGGTCATTTTTTCAATCAGTGTGCCATTCTGAATCATTGTTTCATGCTGGCTTAAAATTTCACTAATAAATTTTTCAGCCTCAATAATTCTTTCTCTTTGTTCTGTCATATCTTTGGAAATACCATTAATTGATAAATAAGTTTCTCTTGCAGATACTTCAACCCGTTTGGCATTTTTATCTAATTCATCACAATGGTTGATGACTTTATCACTCATACTATTTGTTTCATTAATGAAACCTCTGATTTTTAAAATAAATATGTTAATATGACCAGCTAACGTTCTGAAAAAATTCTGATCCGCTGTATTTAGCTTTTTGGTTAAATCGCCTTGTGACACATTGTAGATTGCAGTATTAATTTTCTTCAAGGCATTGGATAAAATATGAAATGATAGGAAAAAGAAGATAATCAGCAGTAAAAACCAGATCAGGTTATTTAAAATAATTGCTTTTCCACCAATATTGTAAAAAAATATTGCAGAAATAATAATGGTTAAACCTGTAACAAAACTAATTAAAATCAGTAGTGTTTTCATAATAATTCCTCCTTTAAAATGCTTATGTTTTTCAGTTTTAACGCATAAGTACTCGCATACTAAAAAACATATTAGATAAAAATATAAAAAGGCCAAGTCTTGGTAAAAGACTTGGCCTTCAGCATATATCTGATCAGCACAATATGTATTTATCAAAAGGATAAGTCAATTCAACGTCCGTGTCAAGAGTATTTCCATTTTTCATTTTTTTCTTAATCAGCCTTTATAATATCCGTTTATCGCCTAGTACCGGATTTATGACTATGCAACAAGCCGTTACTGTCTCCAATCAGGCAAATGGCCTATTGCAATATTAGGGCTGCCACTAGCTCCCGCACATATAGCGCAACAAAGATTAGATCGCTTCTTTTTTTGCCAGATCCCATGAAGATACCCGGGTCCGGTAAATAGGGAGGGCAGACTCTAAAACTAAAAACGGAATGATATAAGCCACAAAAGCCAATCTGACCCCGAAATAATCTGCTAAAAAACTGCTAATCATCGGTGCGACCGCCATACTAAAACCGGCACTAAAGGTAAACACTCCGGCAATCAATCCTCTTTCTCCCCTAATTCTGCCCATAATTCTATAATTGGCTAAACTCATAACCCCCATACCCAAACCGGATAAGCAAGCACCTGCATACAACATCCAATCCTGATCTCCGAAACTCAGCAACAGCAAAGTAGGAACCATAATAAGCACAGTAATATGATAGTAGGTTTTTGCCTGATAATCTTTTAATAGGACTGGCCCAGCAAAGGTTGTTATAATATTTGCAGCACCGCTCATCAGCACTACCGCAGAGACAATATCCACCGGCCGCTTTAATAGTCCCACAATGACCAGTATGACTAACGTTCTGAAACTTGACATATATCCGGTTGTTAATGTTTCACCCGCCGCTACAAGTAAAACAGTCCGGTCTCTGAGAATCTTGATAAAATTGTTTAAATAATTTCCGGCAGTTTCCCGCTTATGCTGCATCATTAGAAATTGCGTTGGAAGCAGCACCAGCAGGGCGATTCCAGCCAGAATCCAGACTGCATTAAACAAGAACGCAGCTGCCAGACCGATTTGTGTTGCAAGCATTCCGCCAACGAGCGGCCCCACCAGCATTAAACCTGTGGTCATACTGGCTTTATACCAGCCATTCCGGACAGGATCGATTTGAGGCAGCAAATGCAAGAAAGCAGCATTTAACACGGTAAGACGGGTCGAGCACATAAAACCATCTAATGTCGCAAATAAGAGCAACAGCATGGGAGTGTTAACAAAGAAAATTGCCAGCACAAAAAACGCTTCCAGCAAACTGCTTACCAGAAATATTTTTTTTGCACCAAACCGTTCCAAAAAAAAGCCAACTGGAACGACCAAAGCAAAATGGCCAATCCCCCGGCTGCCAACAATTAAGCCAACCTCTATGATTGAAGCATTCAGTTCCAGGGCATACGCCGGAATTAAAATTGAATTTAAACCGACTGCTGCCCCATAAATTAGAGTATGAACAAGAAAACTATAATAATCTACCTGTCGGAACACTGCTTTATCCTGGAACATATTCCTGAGTAAACATTTCATTTCCTCAATCCTTTCGCTGGGTTCAGGCCAATGCTTACTTTCTGTAATGCATCAGGCTTAACAGCAAAGCCAATGCTTCCAGAATAGTTCATCCGCCAGAAGAATCTCGCCATTTAATGCCAAAGCCGGGAACATTCCTTGCGGAATAGTTCCCGGCCTTTAGTTAGTGAACCAACCAGCCCTAATATATGCTCATTCGGACCTGCTGCTTATTATGCTGCCATTCTTAGAAAACAAAATCAGTACCAGCTAAACGACGCTCTATTTCTTCTGCTATCTGTATTTCCTCAGCTTCATCTTCTGCCTCAAAAGTCATTGAAAGCCGAATATATGAGCCTGCATCGTCCCAGGGAACAGTGGAAATCAGTTTTTCGGTAATTAAATATTCGGAAAAATCTTCAGCTGATACAAAGACTCGGCCATTCTTCATTCCTTTAGGAATTTGTACATAAAGATAAAATGATGCTTTGGGTTTTTTAACTGCAAAACCTGCCTTACGAAAAACATCGACCAGCAAATTGTGCCTGCGTGAATATTTCAAAGCAGTTTTCTCTGTAATTTCAGGATGCTGCAAACAATAGATTCCTGCTTTTTGGATTGCGGCAAACTGTCCGGAATCATTGTTGTCTTTTACAGCAGCAAAAGCTTTTACAATCAGTTCATTGCCGCAAATGAACGCTAGCCGCCAGCCAGTCATATTAAATGCTTTCGATAACGAATGAATCTCTACGCCCACATCTTTGGCCCCTGGTGTTGATAAAAAGCTGGTCGGCTTTTCACCATCAAAAGTAAGACCAGCATAAGCAGCATCAGAAACCACAATGATGTTATTTTCCTGTGCAAAACGCACTACTTTTCTGAAAAATTCACTGGTTGCCGTTGCACCAGTGGGGTTGTTGGGATAGTTGATATATAACAATTTAGCTCTACGGCGTTGTTCCTGGGTAAGTGAGTCCAAATCAGGCAAGAAATTATTTTCAGCCCATAATGGTAATTTAACCACCTCTCCTTGCAAGGCTGTGGTCATTGTGCCCAAGATTGGATAACCAGGTACTGTCATGATGGAAATATCTCCTGGATTAATAAAAGCCAGCGGTAACTGGGCTAAAATCGGTTTAGAACCAATTCCATGATTTATTTCTGTAACCGGGTTTAACCCAGTTACTTGATAGACAGATTCCATATAGCGGGCTGCAGCAGCTTTGAATTCCTGTACCCCATTATCCGTATAACCCCTATTCTCTTTTAATTGGGCTTGTTCATATAAAATCTCCACAACCGCAGAGTCAGCCATCCAGTCGGGTTCTCCTACACCCAAATCAATTAAGTTTACTTCCGGGTGCCTTTTGATCGCATTTCTTTTTGCGCGTTTAATTTTTTCAAATTTGTATAATACGGTATCGTTGCCAAAGGAATGCCCCCCAATACGTTGGGCAAATAATTTTTGAATAAAGCTTCCCATGATTTACCTCCTCAACCCCTCAACGACAACTTATTTCTCGCAACTTCATCCTTGGCTTTAAGAGGCTATACTTTAAACTTGATATTGTTAGACAACCAAAGCCGCATTCCAGTGGAATACGGCCTACAGACAAACAAGTAGCTATTCAGCGGTAGTAAGTTCTTGACCAATATTGTAGGCTGCCTGCAAAAGCTGCTCGTTCTCACGTGCTGCGCCGATATCTCGTAAACCACTTCCAACCAAAGGTTTAGGACCGGTAAGGAAACCAACCCGTGTCAGAGATTGGCTAGCCGCACTGATCGTTCCCTCATACAGGCTTGCATCTGGTTGCCCTTGTGTAAATACCAGGGCTGCCTTTTTTCCACTACCTAAACTACTGCTAAAATCAGGCTGAAGATATCCATAAAGCCTGTCCATAAATAAGGCTGTCTGGGCTGTAAACCGGCCGAAATAAATTGGTGAACCGATCACGACGCCATCGGCTTCACCTATGGCCTCAAAAACCCCGGCTAAATCATCATCAATGATACATTTGCCAGATTTTTTACAGCCCAGGCAAGCCTGACAGCCCTGAATGTTGAGCTCATTCAAACGAAAAAGCGCAGTCTCATTACCTGATGATTGAGCACCTTCCAAAGCTTTTTGCACTAACACATCGGTATTGCCATTTCTACGTGGGCTACCAACTAATCCAATAATTTTCATACCAGTCACTCCTTAAGCAAATTTTTCATATACCTGCAACTGCCTATTTGAGGCAGTATATGAACCTCTAACAACGCTCCAGGCTTAACGGGTACCGCCCATATTGCCGCACCGCATTGATCAGCGCATGCATATTAGCCGAAGGTGTATCGATGGGTAGAGCGCATCCTAACTGAACGATATAACCTTTAGGATTATCATGCGCTTGCTCAAGGCCTTTTCTAACATCGGCTATAACATCCTGAGGCTTGCCGAGAAACATGGCCTCGGTTGGGCGGATATTACCAGCAATAATCACCTGCTTGCCCACAGCTTCTTTGATCTCTGTCAAATCAATTTTATCTTCAATACTCAAAATTCCCGCACCAGTATCAGCCATAGCTTGCCATATCTTTTTCGTATTACCGCAAATATGTAACGTTGGTGCTTCACCGCCAGCCTCTTTTACAACTTTGATGAGTTCTTTTGTGTATGGGTAAGAATATTCAAGATAATGTTTTGGTCCTATCAGACTGCCTGAAGATACTGGATCAGAGATGCTGATTACCGCACCTAAATGGATTGCAGCTTTTACCACGGTTTTAATCCTTTCCAGTGTAAATTGCAATAGTTGATGCGCAAATTCGGGATTATAATAAAGATCCCGCAAAAACGTTTCAACCCCCCTTAACGTTGCTGCAGTACTAAAAGGTGCTCTGAGACCTATTGTAATGGGAACCTCGCTTCCTAATTGATCAAGAAGAATCTCAGCAGCTTGAAAACATGACCGTAAGTGAGGATCTTGATAAGGCTCCCGCGGTACTAACTCATCCAAATCAGAAAAATTCTTGATCAATTGTCCAGTTATATAAGGTGAGCTTTGTTCGGGATACACGACAGTTCCGCCAATCGAATGCACAATTCCCAAAATTGCCGAAACGCCTACGACATCATGCCCGTAAATATGATAAGCTGCCATTTGGGCTTCAGCCATTTTCTCGGCAGACAAGTGATATTGAGCTACTGTAATCCCGGCAACCCTGGCCGCATGAGCTGCTAAGGAAGGATTGCAGGGAACTCGGTCATAGGGTTGCCCTTCCACCAATGCCTTCATTCTCTCTTTTGGAGTCATCTCATCTTTATAATGAATGCCCACTCTATTTCCTCCCCCTTCTTCGAGTATTGTAATGCTCGATTATTACGAAACATGAATATAAAAAACTAAAGGCCAGAGGAACATTTCCGAATAGAAAATATTCCTCTAGCCTTTAGTTTTTTAGCTAACCAGCATTAAGATAGATTTATTTTATAGTGATTTAAACAGTCTGTCAATAGTTGGATGAGGCAAAAAGCTCTCTTCCAAACTTAGAGAGCTCATTCAAGCTTTCGTTTAATACGAATCAAAAAGCTAAAATCCTAGCAGGATTTCCAACCATTATCTTAGTAATATCAGCCTCAGAAATACCACAGTTTTTCAGGGTTGGGACTACAAACTCAGCAAGTCTCAAATACCCTTCACCCCCTCCATGGCAGGTGGCTAGTTTCGTAAATACATCATTTCCAATGACTAATTGCGCTGCGTAGCCATCACGGATCAGACTTACAAGGCCTGATAATATATACCAGTCAGGATAGAGAGCTATACCTAATGGCTCATCATCAGCTTCAAACCCAAAAGGTGTAAAAGATAGGATAAAGCCTTGTTCAAGCAATTCTTTATGCAGACTGATATCAAAAGGAATTTGGCCAGGTTTAGTTACAAGCTCTTCTAACGAAAGAACTCCCATTAGCAACTGAACGTGGCATAAAATTGTTTTTCCAGGAATACAGCCACCTTGTAGTAATGGCCGAAGTACATGGTTACGTAGTTCATCAGCTGTGATATCCGGTCCTAAATGAACTTGTAAGGATAGCCCTGTTTCACCTGAAACATAAGCTGCCGCCCGTAAATACTCATCAAGCTGGCGGCTAGGCACCTCATAAGCAGCCTTAATATGTCCAGGAAATATCCCAGTTTCACCAATACCTCGATGAATCTCACTCCGTAAAAAACTAACATAAGAATCAAAGGTCATATTCCGGTAATAATCCGGCCACGTATATTCTGCATATAAACCAGTAGAAACCACAATATGAACTGCAGTTTGCTCGCTTATCCGGCGAATTTTAATAAGATCATCTGCTGAGCTTCGAATGCCTGGAGCACTCACTTCAACGATGGCATCACCACCTACTGATTGAAACCCTGCGACCTCAGCTGCCATAATAGATTCGTTATCTAACTTCAAATTATCTAAGGACGAAGTTATACTATGACGTACTTTTGACCGGTTTTTCAACGTCAGCTTGTTTTCCTTTTTAATAACACTTTGGTTGATAGCCATGCAAGATTTTCTTTGCCTATTGCGAAACATGGAACAGTCAGATAAAATATGTTCATGCATAGAAGTAAAACCCAATTGCGCTGGTTCAATCAGTCCACAGACTGTCATAATTTTCTGAGACATGCAATCAGTCCTTTCCCCTACTAACAAGTACCTCTCACAGCCCTATGTAAGCAACTCTTTTATATCCTATGCTGCAAAAGTAAAATTACATCTTTCCTACAATAATATAGGAAGGATATTTTCATAGATAGGATCTGATAACCTTGACTGTTTTTTTCCATATTCTTAATCACAATATTGTCCCTATTTTTTTAATCATCATTTTGGGGTACTTACTAAATAAAAAATTTGATCTGCACATTCACAGTTTAAGTAAATTATTATTTTATTTAATTGTACCCTCATTTATCTTTGTGAATCTCTATACATCAACGCTCCAACTGGAACTGTTCAATGTTTTAATCTGCGGAATACTGATGTTGATCACGAATGATATCATTAGTCGGTTTATTGCAAGAATTCGCGGCTACAATGTCGGGCTTACGAATGCATTCAAAAACTCAGTCATGTTTAATAACTCGGGCAACATCGGAATTTCACTCATCACACTGGTTTTCACCAGTGCCCCCTTTGTTATAGATGGTAAGACGCCCTACCTCCACGAAGCCATTACAGCCCAAATTATTATTCTGGTACTGCAAAATATTACTACAAATACAATTGGATTTTATAATGCAGGCAAAGCTACTATGAGTACCCGTAAATCATTAGCACAAATATTAGGAATGCCTTCCATCTATGCCATCCCCATTGCACTGATCCTTAAAAACACATCAATAGACTTGACAACCACTACGCTCTGGCCTGCTTTGGAATATCTGAAGAATGCACTTGTTCCCATGTCCCTAATAACATTAGGAGTGCAACTCTCCAAAACTTGCTTTGATTTTAGAAACCCGGAAGTATATTTATCAACCTTTATAAAGTTAATGATTAGTCCATTGATAGCACTCGTTTATATCCATATGTTGGGCTTTACCGGTGCTGTTGCTCAGACAATATTCATTGCTCATGCTGTCCCCACTGCAGTCAATACTGCGTTAATTGCCGTAGAATGCGATAACAATCAGGATTTTGCTTCTCAGGCTGTTATGATGTCGACAATTGCAAGTGCCGTCACACTCACATTTGCGATCTATATAGCCAGAATCATATTTCCAGTATAATTATGCTGCAATAAAAGTCATCGGCGAAATTCCTTTGCCGATGACTTTTATTTTTTTACCCTAATCATTTTATACAGCATTTTTCGATTGACCAATAATTGATTGGATAACCGTGCTGATTTGAAATCTGCATGTTCATAACGTCATCTTTCACTGTTACTGCTAAGAAAAATGGTTCAGGCTGTGTTTGATAATGAACTGCATCCCACAAAATAGACGCATTATCTGAATTCGCCGGGAACTCTTGCTCTATAGAATTAATATCCCTTCTTTGCCTCATATTAAATGAAGGCGTATTGCCTTGCAAGGAATAAATATGAGAATATATAGCTTTATTGCCAATAAAAACGACATCAACATGATATTTTCCGAATAGTTTAGACAGCTCTTCCTGAAGAATATCATTCGAAATCACTGCCACTTTCCATTTCTTATTTGTCTTGCTTAAATCCTGGTCTAACCACTTAAGTAATTCACGGTACTCAGCTTGTTGCGGATTATCAGAAATTTTGATCATAATAAAATGGACATCTCCATAATTTTTTGAATACGCCTGCTCCTTTAATTTTATCGTTTCTCCATAGGGCACCTTAAACATTGCATTGTATAGGTTAGGCGAAGATGCTTGATTCTCCGACATGCTCGCTCCGCTTATAGGCATGATCGGTAAAGTGTCAACAATGCCTTTGGCCGCTTTAAACCAGGCAGCCCACTGCATATAATCCTGTTCATCATCAACTAAAGTGCCTGCATTGATAAAAAATGCAGCTTTGGGATAATATTGATAAGCCTGGTGCAGTGTTTCTCCCCAGGTATCGTAGGAAACACGATCAGGCTTTCCCAATACTAAAAATGTAAAATCCTTGTTCTCTGCAGGCGCAGTGGTAAATGGACGCCATCCAGTCCATATATTTCCATAGCCTACCCGGTAATAATAACGGGTATCAGGCTTAAGCCTGGTTAGATTAACAGAGTGGATGCTCATATTCCCGGCATTTGTTGTTAATTTCTCTACAGTGGAAGTTACAGATCTGACATCATATGGAAATGGAAAATCTTTTAAATCCTCCACATATTGAACAAACCCATCTTCAGCCCCAATATCCATTCGCCAGGTTATTAATTGAGTTGTTTGAGGATCTTCACTCCAGGTCAGAAGAATATGATCAGGAATGGCACTTCCCATTGATACGACTCTAAAAGGAATTGGTACTGCTGGAAATGTAATAATGATAACCATGATAATCATAATCCGCACACCAAACTTCATTGCTTTTCTCCGCATAGTCTACCCTCCTTTAACAAAAAAAAGCTATACTCATACAGTGAGTATAGCCTCCAGTTCGCAACTAGTCGGCAATAAGCCCATTCAATTTTCAACTGATTAATTGCGTTTATTATAAAACATGGCAGCATAAATTTCAAAGTTTTTATTGTTTATTTTTTTGATAGCCAAGAATTTTTCTTAATAGTACTTTTAGTTATTATTATGGTATTTCTAGAGCCTAGGCAAAGAGACGGGTTTCATTGATAATATCATTATATAAAATATATTAAGATCTGTCTGATTAGCAAGAGCTAAAGGCCAGATTGAATTATCTTTGTCATAAGATAGCTCAATCTGGCCTTTAGCATGTTAACACCCTAACTAGTTATTTTATCGGATCCTGCACATCATTCAAGATGAGGAAACTGTTCTTATGCAGAGTTTCTACATCGACATCCGGAGCAAGCATGCCAACTTTTTGGAGTTGCTTTGCAGTAATTCCAAAAGCATCATAAGCACCTTTAGCAGAAGGGTTGTAATTATAAGTTTTCAACACTGTGGCATTAAATTCGGCGTTACCTGCAACCCACTTTTTCTCAACCTGAATTTTGGCTGTTTCGTCTGGATTTTTTTGAATCCAAGCACTTGCTTTCTGCATGGCCCGGGTATATTTTGCAGCAAGTTCAGGATGGTCTTTTGCCAAACTATCACTTACGTAAGCTGCGCAGCAATATTGATGCTTGTAAGGTTCATCTACACCAGAATCAATCAAGTTAGTTAAATCATATTCTTTCTGCGCAACTGCTGCTGTGGGATCGTTCATGGCAATCGCGTCAATTGAACCGTTTTTCAAGGCAATAGGAAGATCGCTGGCACCAAATACAACAAATTCTACTTCCATATTTTTCTCACTAACCCCAACACCGGCATCGGCCAGTGCCCGTTTAGCAAAAATGATCGGACTGCTGGTCATGCTGGGTACGCCAATTCGCTTGCCTTTTAAATCAGTAAGCTTATTAATACCACTATTTTTTTGAACCAGTACTTTGTCACAACCGGTATGTAACCCTGTTGTCACTTTGATAGGCAGGCCGTTGGAAAGCGGCTGAATCAGACTGGCCAGCAATCCGAATCCGGCATCAGTCTTTCCGGCTGTAACAGCTTCAAAAGCCGTTCCGGGTGCCAGTTTGATTAAATCAACCTTTAATCCTTCTTCAGCAAAAAAACCTTTTTCCAATGCCATATGCACTGGTGCTTCACATAAGCTACCACTGTAGCCGATTTTCACTACGTAATCCTCGGTCTTTGCCTCCTGCTTTTGTCCGCATGATGTTAACAGTAAGCTTGATATCAAGGCTACTGCTATAACGGACAGTTTCTTTTTTAGATTCATTTTTCACTTCTCCCCCTCAACATCATAATCACATAAAGTACAACCATTCGCAAAGCAAGTGGTTGTACCAATGCCTACTTAATCCATTCTGTACAAACGGTTTGGCATGACTTGTTCTATAATACTAAAACTAAACAGGCAAATTTATAGATAATAATTAGGTTCTTTGACACTTCCGGCAAAATTCAGGATCTCCAAAATCTTTGATCGCAAACTTAAAAATTCAGGATTATTACGCGCTCTTGGCCTTGACAGCTTAACTTCAATACACGTTTCAATCTTGGCAGGTCTTGGTGTCATGACGATTACACGGTCAGATAAATAGATGGCTTCATCAACGTCATGAGTAACCATAATCATGGTTGTTTGCCGTTCCTGCCATATTCGAATAAGCTCATCTTGCATATTCATGCGGGTAAAAGCATCCAGCGCACCAAGCGGTTCGTCAAGCAGCAGTACTTTAGGGTGATTAACCAAAGCCCGCGCCAAGGATACTCTTTGGGCCATTCCTCCAGACAACTGATGAGGATAAGATTTGTGGAAAGAAGCCAGACCAACTAACTCAATAAATTTGTCAACTTCAGATTTGTTATCTTGATATATACTGCGTGCTCTCAGACCAAAAGCAACATTATCATGGACGTTAAGCCAGGGAAAGAGCATAGGGTTTTGGAATACCAGCCCTCGCTCATAAGATGGCTGACTAATTTCCTCACCGTCAATATACAAATTCCCTTCATCTGCACCGTTTAAACCGGCAATCAAGCGCAGCAACGTCGATTTGCCACAACCGGAAGGTCCTATGAGTGAAACAAATTCACCAGCCTCAATTTTAAGATCAATACCACTAAGTGCTATTACATCTTCTGCATCCTGCTGCGGAAACCGCTTAATAACTCCTTCGACGGTTATTTCCCCTACCATTTTATAACTCCCTTCTGCCATACCAGTACATGATCACGTACCTTAAACAGGAGTGTAATCAATATCGAGAAGGTAATTGCAATAATGATCAGACCGGCATATACATTGGCATAGGCCATCATTTCTTTCTGCCAGTTGATGTACCAGCCAATGCCATTCTTCACTCCCAGCATTTCAGCAGTCATCAAAGTGATAAACGAGGCGCAGGTACCATTAAATAAACCAATAAACATATGCGGCATTGATGCCGGTACGCCTACCTTAAATATTTGATAATATTTTCCTGCCCCCAAGGTGCTGGATACTTCAAAGTAGGCATTCTGAACATTTAAAATCCCACTGCTGGTCATAACCGTTGTCGGAAACCAGACCGCAAGAGCAATTAAAAAAGCACTTGCTGAAAAAGTTGTTGGAAAGCTTATGAGTACTAACGGAATCCATGCCGTAGATGGAATTGGTCCCAAAATGCGAATAAGTGGATTGATCCAATAAGCCGCTCCTTTACTGAATCCCACCGCAATCCCGGTAGCAAATCCGGCAATAGCCCCAAAAAAGTAGCCGGTAAACAGCAATTTTCCGGAAGATGACAAGCAAAGTGCTAGAAATTCTCTGTCCTCAACAATAATCCCTAATACTTTATCCAGTGAAGGAAAATAGATCACCGGTAATAAAGCAAGCTTCTTTGTTGTGATATTTAATACATTTAAAAACAAAACGGTTGCAGCAACAAACAGCGTTCTTTCTTCCAACCAGTCTTTTGCTTTGGTATTAAAATAAGCTGCCACCGCGACGGACGCAAAAACTATTAAAATAATGCCCAAAAGATAGAAAAAATAGGGCTGTTTGGCCGGAGTATGTTTGCCGGCATTTACAACGAAAAGATCGACGGCAATAGCTAAAATTGCTGAAAATACCGGCAACCAAGTAACAACTTGTTTCTTCATAACATTTCCCTCTCTCATGATATACGCTAACGGATCTTGTCGTAGCAACAGAAATTCGGCAGCTGTGATTATACTGCTATAATCAACCTAGATCATGCTCTTCTGTTACAGACATTCTCCGTAAAATTATTCATCCTTCAATCCCTGGATCAGACTCGGCTCAACCAAGAAAAATCAGTGTAAGATGGACTGTACTGCACGTTATTCACAACGCTCCTTTCTTGTCTGAATCAATAGCACTATCATTCCCGCGAATAAAAAAGGCTGTATTTCTAGACTATCATGTTCAACAACATGATAGTCTAGAAATACAGCCTCTGATTACTTTGTCAGCCAGCAGTAAAACATTATTAACTTGAATCTATACTAACATCCGCCTGTAAAAATTGTCAAGGATTTAATCGCTTATCGCTCAAAGCACGACTCCCAGAAAGTATCTGGCACAATATTGCCAGATACTTTCTGGGAGTTATTATACAACATGTAATGTTGTCATCATGCGTTATTGCTGGCTTACTATGCGAGCCTAATCTAAACAGATCAAAAATGATCATATCTCCCGTACATGTCACTTTGTCAATAGATCAATCTTTATTTTAAAATTCTATTGTATTGGCATAAAATCCCTGATAATATTATCTGTATTAATTTTATCAAGTTAAGGAGACCGCTATGAGTAATTCAAATAACGATCTACAATCCTGGGTTAGGTCTATTACAGCCCTCTACATCTTTCGTATTTTAAGTGATGGTCCGGCATATGGAAACAAAATTGCCGCTGAAATTCGTAGCCGGACTACCGACCGCTTAAACCCAAATACGAATGCACTCTATCCGCTACTACATATTATGGAGGAGCGCGGCTATATCATAGGAAAATGGGAAAAACCCAATACACGCAGTAAACGGATCTATACGATAACGGCTGGCGGTACTGCCCGTATTCCATTTGTCGAACAAAAAGTTCGTGAACGGTTAAATGACATGGAATTATTAGTCGACGTATTAAGAGAAGATTTATTAGATAATCAATAATTTCAATTTCATGAGGTGGGGATATGGGTGAAATACAGGGCCGCAAAATTCACAAACGCTATATTTTAGCAATTGCGAGTTTACTTATTATCGTTTTTCTCTTTGGTTGTTTATTATGGTGGGTACGAGCAAGCCGCTTTGTATCAACTGATGATGCACGGGTAAAAGGCACAATTGTAACAGTAAGTCCTAAAATTGCCGGACGGATTAAACAGATCTTAGCCACAGAGGGAGATAACGTCCAAGAAGGTCAAATTATTGTTACACTTGAAAGCGAAGAACTTGAATTGCAAGTTAGCCAGGCAACAGCCAACTTAGCGGCTGTAAAGGCTAGGCTTGCTGTTGCCAAAACCGGAAACCGTCCACAAGAAATCGCCCAAGCTTGGGCCAACTTAAATCAGGCCCAGGCAAACCTCACAAATGCCTCTAAAAAAAATGAGCGTTCTAGAGAACTCTATCATCAAGGTGCGATGTCAGCCCAGCAGCGTGACACTGACGAAACGGCTTTTGATATTGCCAAGGCACAATATCAATCAGCTCTGCAAAGCTATCAGCTTGCAGCCGAAGGCTCACGCGAAGAAGATATATCCTATGCTGAGGCACAGGTCGCACAAGCAGAAGCCATATTAAAAAATGCTCAATTACAACTTTCCAATACCGTTATCACAGCACCAGTTGCAGGGACAATTGCCATTAAAGCCACTCAAGCAGGTGAGATTGTATCATCTGGTCAATCGCTATTTTTGATTACTAATTTAAACGATGTTTGGATTGCCGCCAATATCGAAGAAACTCATATTGGAAAAATCAAAGTAGGTCAAACGGTAAAATTTACAATCGATGCCTACTCCGGCCAGGAGTTTGTGGGTAAAGTAAGTGAGGTCGGTTCAGCTACCAGCTCTCAATTTTCGCTTCTCCCTGCTGAAAATTCATCAGGAAATTTCACGAAAATCACGCAAAGGCTTCCAATCAAAATAAAGGCGTTAGATACCGCTCCCGGTGAACTTAAGCCAGGAATGTCGGCCATTATTCAAATTTCAATACAATAACCAGGAACGTATCGTCAAACAAAATCGGGTAATCGTTGTAAAATGAGGGTTTTGCTATGAAAAATAAATACATCATTTTATGCAATGTGTGCTTAGGAACTGTTTTAACATCTTATGTAACAAGCTGCATCAACATTGCCTTACCGAATATCATGCAATCATTAGGCTTTAATTTGGATTCGATTGTCTGGGTTTCACTGGGTTATTTATTGCCTTATGGCAGCATGCTGCCGCTCACCGGGACTTTAGGCGATCAATTCAGCCCGCGAAGAATGTACATTATCGGACTTATTATCTTTACGATCGCAACCTTGTTTTGTGGTTTATCCACCAACGCCACCATGTTGATTTGTTTCCGTATCTTGCAAGGCTGCGGTGCCGCCATGCTGCTCCCAAATGCAATGTCCATTGTCGCCATAACATTTGCCGCAGAAGATCGCAGTAAAGCCCTTGGGCTATGGAGTGCCATGTCGGCACTGGGAACGGCAGCAGGCCCAACGATCGGCGGTTATATCATTGAAATATTCAGCTGGCACGCCATCTTTTTTTCAGTCATCCCGCTTGCCGCTATCGGCCTGGCTTTGTCATTTTTTGTCTTGCCAAAATCAGATGACGCTCAGCCGTCAGATGTTGATTACCTGGGAGCAGCACTTCTTTTAACCGGGGTAAGTACTTTCCTGCTGGCACTGAATCAAGGCCAGCAGGAAGGCTGGTCTTCATTTTATATCACCACATTATTCTTTATATCGACAGCTGCATTACTATTATTCCCTCTCATAGAGTTATATGTTAAACACCCTATTGTTGATATGACATTATTCAAAAACCATAATTTTGTGATATCAAATATTGTTGGCTGCATTTCCATCCTAGTGATGTATGCCGGAGTGTTTTTATTGCCCTTCTTCCTTAAAACAGTTTTGGGCTATGATTCCATACGAGCAGGACTGACCATGCTACCCCTTTCTGCAGCAATGTTGCTCACTTCGCCTATTGGGGGCTGGCTGGTTGGCAGAATTGGCACCCGCATACCCGCCACAGTCGGTTTCATCATGCTTGGCATAGCCTTATCGCTATTTCACTTTATTGACCCCGCTTATTCATCCATGCATTTTCACCTACGGCTATTGTTATTTGGTGTTGGACTAGGATTAACCATGTCTCCCTTAACCAGTTGTGTGGTTGAATCAGTACCGGAGAAAAAAATTGGTGCAGCTTCCGGAGTTCTCAACCTATGCCGGATTATCGGCGGCGGCCTTGGTGTAGTCATCGCGTCTACTTTGTTAAATACGCGCACCGTCCATCATACTCATCATTTAACTGAATTTATCCAGCCAAATTATCATGCAGGCAATGAGCTTACCGCCTTAATGAATCAACTATGGGGCAAAGAGGGAATGAGTAATACCATGATCATTGATGCAGTTCACGGTATATTCACCGGCAATGGTCTATCGCTCTCTCAATATACTGAGCTTAAAATCATTTTGATTAACCTGGTCCACCGTCAAGCTGCTATTCAATCCTTCCAGGATGTCTTTCTTGTTCTCGCGGCACTTTGTTTCCTCTGCCTACCATTCACCGTCTTAATAAAATCGAATTGTCACGTGACAATTCGCTAACTTAGGCTATCTGCCTTTGACACATGCCTACACCAAATTGAAAAATAAAAAGAGCTGTATTCCGTTTAGAATACAGCCCCCAGTTTGCAAACCATTGTCAATTGCATATGACGCATTTAAAGCTTTCATATACTGTTCGTTATTTCTTACGCGCTCGCGCCAACTGTTGTGGTATAGATTTTTTCCAGCAAAGTAAGTGCTCCCCGATAGCCAACATAAGTACGCGAAAGAACAACCTCATAAGAGGACGGAAATCCGACTTCAACGATAGCGCCTTTTAATTCCTTCACCAAATCTCTTTCCCAGGTAGTACCAAAAATAATAGGGGGCTTGTGCCCAAAATTAGTATGACGCAGGGTTTGGTGAATGATATAACTATCTTCCTCAAAACTGACTTCAGTAGCAACATCATCCGCGATCGTTTGATATTGAATTTGAATACTTTCCCGGTATTCTTCCGGCGGGTTCTCGGTGATAATTTGTTTACCAGGAATCAGCCCCAATTGGTTGACCAAAAACTTTGTCAAGGCAAGGTTATAGGCACTATCGCCAATAACACCAAATTTAGCAGGCAATCCCCACCAGTATTCTGCATAAAAATCGGAGAAATCCTCGAGATAACGGTAATAAGTAGCTTCTTCATTGGCAATAAAATTTTCAGCTATATGGCTGTCAAGCCCGGCGAAATTAACGACTTTACGTAAAAAATCACTTGTTTCCATTGCACCAATTGGGATGACCGGAATATGCAAGTAAGGTTGCCCATATTTTTCTTCAAGATGTTGAGCGGTCTGAAGACCAAGCCAGGGTGAAAGGACCAGGTTAAATTGTGCTTTGGGAATAGATTTCCATTCCGAGACTCCTTGAGACTCAGGACCAAATAAAATATTCACACGAAAGCCTACACCCTCTAATATTCGCTTAATTTCAGTAAGATCGCCGCGCCAAAAAGTATTATGGTAGGGTAATAAAGACCAAACATTGATCAATCCACGCTCCTTATCGCCTGTATAATCCCCCACATATTGATCAATAATCGCCCGTGTCACCAGCTCATGCCCGGTAAAATTGTTCCCTTTAAATCCGCCGGTCTCAGCATAAACGATCGGCACACCCTTAGCCTGAAATTCACTGACTACTGAACCTATATCATCACCTACCAAGTCAGAAATACACCCTGTGAGAACCACAAACAGATCAGCATCCAAGATTTTGAGTGAGGCCTCAATTAACTCACTCAGTCTTTCCGCCCCACCAAATACCACCTCCCTCTCACTGGCATTTGTACTGGGTACAACAGATCCGCCTCCATAACCACCGCCCTGGAAGCCGTTATAAAAAGCAACATTCATAAACTGCTTATCCGCACATCCGGGTCCGCAATGAGTAATGGGAATGACCCGGGGAATGGCCGAAGCACTATGCATAGCTGCAATAGAACAAACATAGCGAACTTGCTGAATTGAGTTGGTTTTCTGCGGTTGGTCACTACCCGCTCTATTCACGTTAGACATATGCTCTTTCCTCCTGTGTAAATTGAGCAGGCTTCCGTGCCAAAGCAAACGGATCTTTCAACTCCAGCCACTCTTTTTTATAAGGCAATTTTACATGCGCAGCCAAATTTTGATGAAATTTTTTATGGGCTAAAATATCCAGAATGGATTCTCCTAAGTTAATGATTCCTTGATAACCCAGTGCATGATGTTCATCGCCTAACGGAGCAGCCGGAATTCCCAAACGGGATGCTAATGGTGCCAAACCGTTATGCCGAATAAGGATAAAATCAGGCTGTACTCTTTGAAGCAAACCATAAAACTGATATTGCTGGCGATTACTGACACTAAAGGAAGGAACATCGCCATAATTGTCGACAAGATAAGCCAGCGAATCCTGACGGGTATCCTGACTATCATATACGGGATCATGGTGAAAAACCAAGGATCCGTTTACTTCGATCCCCAGCTCCCTTAGAACCGCAATCAACCCATGGGCATAAGCTGAGCCAGTGGCGACATAACCTTTTTTACCCTGGAGCAGTTTTCGTAATTCTTGCAGGCGCGGCGCAATACGTGCATGTTCTTTTGCAATGTATTTCTCGGCCTGTTCTTCCCGTCCGGTAACCCGTGCTAACTCCCGCAGCCAGGCATCTGTCCCGGCAAACCCATAGGGCTGCGGCGCTTTAATTTCCGGAACACCAAACTCCTGCTCCAGTGCAGCCCCCATATAAGATGACAGGGTATAGCAAAAACCGACTGTAGCAGCAGCTGATGAAAGTTGTTCCAAATCTTCCACGGTTGCTAAATCAACCACATAATTGACCCTCAATCCCAGCTCGGCCAGCATTGGTGTAAACACATCAGTACCCCATAGATTAATTACATTGACCAGATCTTCTTGTTTCTTGGGCTGCCTGCCAACAATTTGCCGTAATATTCCATGCTGCGTTGCATCAAAGCCGGTACTCCAATGCTTGGACTTAAACCCTTCACAATGCAAAGGAATAACGGGAATCTGCAATTCTGTTGTCAATTGGCTTGCTACGCTATCAACATCATCGCCAATGATCCCGGTTGCACAGGAAGTTGCAATGAAAATGGCTTTAGGCTGATGACGTTCCCAGGCATCTCTTATGGACTGTTCAAGTTTAGCTATGCCCCCGAAGATCATATCTTCTTCCTTCAGGTTGGTGTTAATCATATGCAAATTTTCAACAGGCAAATTACGCAAAGCCAATCCATTACGGTATATGGAGTTATAGATTACCTGACCAGCTCCGCAGCCAATCGGCGAATGCTGGATTAATACAGCATCGCGCACATGACCGGCCTGACATTCCACCATTTGTTCGCTGCATACAGACCCTTGCGTAAAAGGTCCCTGAAGTTCACATAACCGCCGGGCCTTATCGTTGCATTCAGAGCCACAACCAGCCCGAGCGTAAGCCGACTGCTGTGAAAGTTCGGAAGCCTTGCCATCCCATGCAATAATCGTTCCCAGACGTTGTTCCCGGCTTTCTACCACTGAGGTTTCAAGGTTGATCTTCATTGACTCTCCCCCTTATTTAACATCACTGAACTACATACCAGTACACATACAAAAAGGAGGTCAATGTTTCATTGCTACTCAATGAAACATTGGCCTCCAGTATGCTTGGTCAGCCAGCGATTATCACGTTGATAAACGCTGCGTACTTTGATATATTATTAAATTATGTTAATTCTAGCAAAAATGGTTTAATTTGTCAAATTAAATTAACAACAAAACCATTTAACCAAAACGTTAAGAAGGGTTCACAGCTACAGCAAATCTTGTAATACCTAGCTGTCGAATAGCATCCATCAATTCAACCACACGTCCATGCTCCACACTGCGGTCGGCGTTGATAATCACTGACATTTGCTGATCTTTGCTTCGCTGCGCAAGCCGCTGTGCAGCTTCTTCCGGTGATGCAACTGGTTCTTTATCACAAAACAGTTGATTATCTTTGGTTAACGTTAAGGTATATACCTGTTGTTTGTCATTCTGGGCACCGTTTGCGTGGGGCAAATTGACTGGTAAACTACTTTGACTGGCCATGGATAAAGTAGCAATCATAAAGAACACTAAGAGAAAAAACATGGTATCAATCATGGGGATAATCTCAATTCGGACCTTCTTAGGCGTATTTCTTGATATCTTCATGATTATCGCTCCTGTACGGTTGTGCTCCTAGCATCATTTCCAGCCGGGTTGCGTAGTATTCAATGACTTCTGTCTCTTTTTCGACACGGGCCGAAAAATAATTATAAGGAATAAGACTGCCCACAGCAACAGTAATGCCTGTCGCTGTGGCAATCAGAGCTTCCGCCACTCCACCAGTGATCGCATGGGGCTGGCCTGTTAAACCTGCTGTCATAACTTGAAACGAGCTGATCATGCCAATAATGGTACCTAATAGTCCTAAGAGCGGCGACAGAGTAATAATGGTATCCAATGCCGGTAATCCGCGTTTCATAACGGTTATTTCGGCAATGGCCGCAGCTTCCATGGCTTTAGCAGGATTACCTGTATGTTCAGTACCGGCGCTTAATACTCTTAGCAGCGGTGCTGCGGTTGCTTTGCTCAGACGGGCCGCTTCCTCCACCTGCCCTTTTTCTACCAGCCTCAGGATATGCTCAGCACGATCAGAGGCGGCAATTTTCTTAAAAAAATATAATCGCTCCACAATAATAGTGAGAGCCACAATCGAACAAATAATCAGAGGCAGCATGATCCAGCCGCCTTTTATTAATATCTGAATTATATTTTCCAACCTCCTCTGACTTATTGTTGATTTAATCAACCTGCCATTGATAATTTATTGCCAATCGGCAAGTCTGAATTTAATCCGCACATCATAATAGCTTTCCACTGCAGTTGAGTCATTGCGTGCTGGTGAAAAACGCCATTTTTTCACAGCCCGAGCTGCTGCTTGATCAAGCGACTCATAGCCGCTGCTTGTAAACACTACTACATCTGCTGCCGAACCGTCAGTGCCGACAAGCACCCTAATCATAACGATCCCTTCCTGTCCTGCCCTGCGGGCATCCTGCGGATAGGCTGGACGCGGGCCAGAAATGTACCTAGGTTGTGATCGGAGCCTTGGATTACTTGTCGGACTAAGATCAGGTGTTTCATACACATCACCACCACCTTTTCTTACTCCTGCTGTTGCAGTTTCTCGAATAGTAGTAGGTAGTGAGTTTTGATTACTTACTTCAGGCTGCTGGCTGTTTTTTTGTGGTTCTGTTGTTGGTTGCTCAGCATTTTCCTTGGAATCAGTCTGCTGTCCTGCCATCTTAGTCTGCAGATCCGCAGTTGATACTGAGCTTACTTCATTTAGGCTGTCTCCTACATCAACCACACTGGCTATAATAAAATCCACCTCAATAGGGGTAGCAGCAGAAGACGGTGTGATCAAGCAATAACCAATAATCAAAACACCAGCTAATACCGCATGTACAAATAGCGATATTCCAGCTGCTTTAGTATATGAATGCTCTTTCATCACCTTAAAGCTCCCTTTAAGTCTTCTTCGAGAGATACGCATCGTAGCACGCATGATAAATGTCTAATAAACAAATCATAGTTAGCTGCCTTAAAAATGCTCTACAACAGCGTAAATTCAAATAATAGCCGCCTTGACTTCGGCTCAAATGAGGTTAATAATGATAGCTTGCTTTTACCCATACTGTGCGGCCTGGTTCATTAATCCTGAATGAAGAAGCTATCCCAAGAGCAGTAATCGGTGCTCCTGAACGACTAATAAATTCAGCATAGTTTTTATCAAAAATATTATCAACACCAGCAGCAACGGTTACCTGATGATCGGCTTTATAAGCAATATTGGCTGAAAGAATACCGAAACCAGCGCTCGCACCGAGGTCATAGCCAATTTCACTGCCACTGTCTAGATCATATCTGTTTTGGGCTTGGACACCACGCCATAATAAGCCTGCTGCTACTTTCTCATGATTGTATTTAAGGCCTACGGTTCCTTCCAACGGCGGTATTTGGGCCAATGGTGCGTTGCTGCTGTCGTTATTTCCGCGAACATAAGCCAGGGTAGCCGCTGCCGTCCAATTTTTATTTAAAGAATAGACAAACTCGGCTTCACCGCCATAAAGCGATGCATTGATATTGGCTGCCGAATTGCCCTTGTCCTTAAATAATATAAAGTCATCAATATTGGCATAGAACAACGATACACTGGCATTTACTCTGCCGGATCGGTACAGTAAACCGGTATCAAGTTGTGTGCTTTTTTCCGGTTTTAAGAAGAAATTTTTATTTCTCTCCCAATAATCAGCTGGCCTTTGGGCGTGGCCAATGCCGACATATGAAGTAACTGGTGCATTCTCATAATCATGCTCATGGCGCAAGAACAGGCCGTAAGTCCGGTTATGATCTTCTAAAGCTGGCGTTGTCGTGGTGGCTGTTTTTTTCACATCAAGACTGTCAGTGCGAATACCGCCTAATAAACGATTGTTATCATCTAGATGATGCTTAACCTCGCCAAATAAACCATAGTTGGTAAACGTCAGATCACGCTTCCAGCTTCCATACCCCATCCCCATATTGTTTCGTCCGCTATGATCATTTTTTTGATAATCCAGCCCCACAGTTGCTGTCGTCGCTGGTCCCAGCAGTAAATCTGCTGCTAAACGTCCACCGTTTGTTGTCCGGTCCACTTCCATGGCCATAGGCATCATGCCAACGGGGCGCAGCGAATAGTTATCCATCACATGATCCACATAATTATGAAAGGCCTTAAATTCCAGATTGCTAACAACTGATGATAAATTTTTCTTGCTGAACTTAAAACTATAATCATTGCGGTCAAATTTTGGACCGTCCATTGATCTTCCGCCGTAAGCCGCTTCGGCATCGCTGGTATCTACCGTAAATTCATATAGTGTATCAACATCCGGAGTCCAGCCAAAAATTCCAGTCAGACTATTGCGGGTATAAAAGGAATGCACTTTAGTGCCATTACCGTCTTCATAATTATCAGCATTTGATCTGGTTTTAATGATTCGCACATATCCATCAGTATCTCCGGCAGTAACATCCAGCAATTCGTCATCCCGTCCGAAACTACCAACCAACACACTGCTGTTTACCCTGACCCCAGGTTTATCAAAACCCGGGGTCTCCCGTTCAAAAAACACGGTTCCTGCGACATTCCCACCGCCATATTTGACTGTTTCCGGTCCTTTTAAAACGGTAATTTTGCTAAAAGACTCAGGAAAAGCATACGAAGTAGTTGGATCCATCCTCCCCGGGCAAGCACCAAATTGATATGTACCATTTAATAATATATTGAGGCGTGTCCCTCCCAAGCCCCGTAAAACCGGATCACTCCCGGTCCCGCCCTGCCTGGTCACTGAAAACCCAGGAATATTTTTCAGATAGCCTCCGCCATCTGCTGCTGGAACAGGCTGACGTGGGGCTTGAGGATCGGTTTGCACAATGAGCGGCTCACTGACTACCGGTGCCGTTACTACGATTTCCTCCAGCGGAAATACCAATTTTTCTTGGTCTGCCGAGGAGGTGGACTGAGCATTGGTTGTTGTAGCTGACAATAGAAATAGTGAGGAAACAACTAAAGTACGTAAATTCTTCATAATACATCATCCTTTATAGTAAATTCTACAGTATAATTAATAATGATTACCAATATCAATGTCAATTTAAAATATAAAGACCACATATTATCTAGGTTAAATAGATGATATGTGGCCTTTAGGGGAGCAACCTAATCAGCCTTCATGATCATGTTTTAGAAATACCAGTCCCTTACGTTGCAGTAAGTTACTTCTTATTATTCACTTTTCCTTGTAAATCGTCTACTAGCTAAAAGTACTATTCGCTTATCCTAAAGTACCATTAAGCATGAAAGCAGCAATATTGACAAATTGATTGTTTAATATTAAATTCATACTAACCTATTAGTCAATTGTCCACTATACTCTGATTCAGGAGGACTTCTATGAACATAGCCAGAATGAAATGGATTGCTGCAATAGTTCCAGCCATATGTATCGGTATTTTTGAATTTGCCAGACATGAATTTTTGCATGTCATATCCATGGATTGGGGAAACGTACTGGTTGCCGGTTTAACAAGTGTATTATTTATCCTGTTTTCACATGGAATTTTTGCTTTCATGGAGAATTTATATGACAAGCTGCAAACAGAAAAACGTGAATCAGCGGTCTTGCAGGAACGCTACCGCATTGCCCGTGACTTGCACGATAGCATCACTCAGGCTTTATTTTTTATGAATGTGAAAATCATTGAAATTGAAACAGCCTGGCAAAATCAGCGTGAACCGCTAACCGCAATCAGAGAGTTGCGTGAAGCCATTAAATTAACCGATACAGAAGTAAGGCAACATATATTTGCGTTGCAAACAGTTGCCCCTGATATCGATATCAATCTGGTCGATTCTATCCGAGAATATTTATGCCAATACGAAAAACAAACGGGTACGAAAATAAATCTAACCGTCAACAGCGATGCCTGCAGCCAGCTGTCGCAATATGAGCGCAAGCAGCTTTTTCATATTTTTCAGGAATTGATGTTTAACATTCGGAAGCATGCTGCAGCAACTCAGGTTGATATTGCTTTATCTCAACATGAAGATAATTTTTTTATGGTAATCGCCGATAACGGCAAAGGCTTCGCAGCCGAAAAGCTGCAAAGCAAAACTTCTTCCTTTGGTTTTAAGATTTTAGAACAAGCCGTTCAGTCAATTGGAGCTGATTTTAATCTAAACACCAGCCCAGGCACCGGGACTACGGTAACTATTTCAATAAAAATTGCGAAAGGAACCTGAACTAATGACATTTAAGATATTGATTGTTGACGATCATCTTTTGTCACGCAAAGGAATTTCCAGTATTTTATCAGCTAATCCGATGTTTGAGGTAATCGGGGAAGCAACAAACGGAACCGAAGCCTTAGAGCTGGCTAAACAATTAATGCCGGATATGATTTTGATGGATATAAGAATGCCTGACTGCAACGGATTGGAAGCCACCCGTTTGATCAAGGCAGCAATCCCCCATGTTAAAATCATTATTCTAAGCGTATCAGATGACGTGCAGGACTTCTTTGAGGCAATCAAACTAGGTGCTCAGGGTTATTTGCTTAAAAATATGGAACCTGAATATTGGCTGGATTATATTGTTAGTGTCGCTCAGGGTGAAGCCCCGATATCCAGGGTGCTGGCAGGCAAGATATTACAAGAATTTTCAATTCAAAAGCCTGCTGCTCCGGACAATAAATTATCTGAACGAGAAAAAGAAGTATTGCTATTGATTAGTCAGGGTTTAGGGAATAAAGAAATAGGGGAAAAGCTTTTTATCAGTGAAAGCACTGTCAAAAATCATTTAAGAAATATTTTAGATAAGTTACATTTGCAAAACCGTATGCAGCTGATTGCCTTTGCTTATAAGCATGGCCTGGCAGGTGAATAGCCTTTTCATTAAAGCATCACATGCAAATAGCACAAAAGTACTATTGACTCTTTAGCATGATCAGTTAATATAATAGTAAGTTAAGCTGATTGGAAGATAAACCAAAGGCTGAGCGTAAGTCTTATGACATACGTTCAGCCTTTTTTATTTCCCGAATTGATGGGAAGTATGAAGTACTATAACCAGCCTATTAGTCCATAGCCATTCATGGGGCGAAATCTAGATGAAGATAAGCAGATTTTTTTAAAAAAACAACACCCTCACATCACTTTTTCATTTCGTCTCTTCAAGACAAAAGCCTGATGATATCATTCTGGAAACTAAAAAATTTAAATAAAAACAGTTAGCCCATACATCAAAGGATGTCGGCAAGCTAACTGTTTTGGGCTGGGTAATATTTCGCAGCAACTATGAAGGTTATGACAATCACCTTATGGCAACGGCTTTGCAAAATAGCTGTCCACTGGTGCACCCTCGATTTGGGTTTTATAATATCGTGTGATAATATCCTGATCGGCAGTAAAAGCCATTTCCGGCAAAGGGCCACCCAAAGAAAACCACTCAACACTCACAATATCATCTCCTGGGCACAATTCACCACCAACAACGTGAGCCAATAAGACAACCACCAATGTATGCAGATCTGGTGCCAAATAATTGGTTATGACACTAATAATTGCTTTAATATCAACAGTTAACCCTGTTTCTTCCTGGACTTCCCTTTTGGCAGCTGTGAGAAAATCCTCGTCAAATTCAATAAACCCACAGGGCAGACACCAAAGTCCGGCCTTAAAACTATTGTCAGCCCTTCGACCTAATAAGACTCTGTCATTACTCACAATAAGTACTGACACTGCAGGTGCCGGATTCTTATACTGTATAAATCCGCATTTTGGACAAACCGGACGTTGACGTCCACCAATTTCCTTCGTTTCACATTTTGTACGACAGTGCGGACAGTAATTAAAAGACCTGCTTTGATTGCCTTCAACGAAGTATTCAGCAAATATCTGTTTTACTTCCATGAATGATTATCCCCTTGAATTTTTTCGTGATATAGCAAAATAATTGACCCTCAAATAAATTTCTCTAGTTTTGCATAATCTTATGTACTATTATAGACTATTTTCTGGTCTAGGTTACAACAGTGAATATGATATTTGCTATCTGTGCTTTTCAGATTCTCTTTCCAGGGCACCTGTTCAAACAGGCGAAACAAAGGATTTAAATACCGGTGACTGTTCTCATATAAAAATGCCACCAGCAAAGCAGCAACGGCATGCTGCCTAATAACTTGAATTTACCAATACTGAAAAAACGTCTTCTGCCAAACGCAAAGCACCATCGTAACCAACATAACTGCTGTTTAAGATAAATCGGTTGGAAACAGGAAAAGTAACTGAAAGCTGATAACCATTTAGCTCTTTGGCTAACACCTGATCCCAGCCACTTCCTAAAATCAATGGCCTGCCCTTGAATTTGGTTTCCCGCAGTGTTTCTTTAACAACCCCGCTGTCATTAGTAAATACAACAGGAGCTGCAATGGTATCACTTAAGTTTGCAAATTCAGCTTTTACGGCAGATTGATGCCTTTGGGGAATATTATCCATAACAAACTGGGTTCCCGGTAAAAAACCAAGATCATTAACAAGAAACTTGGAAATTCCTAATCCATAAAAACTATCGGATATGGTAATAAAACGACTGGGCAATCCGGCCCGTGCCTGCAGCAAATAGTCAGCCGAGCGCTCAATGTAATAATCGTATGGTTTCTCCAGTTCTTTGATCGCCGTTTCCACTTGTTCGGAAGCTAACCCGGCAAATTCACCAACTGTTCGTAGAAACTTGCTGGTTTCAGTTGGGCCGATCGGCAAAATTGGATAATGTAAATAAGGTGTACCAAATTTATCTTCTAAACTCTTCACATTATTTAACCCTACCCAGGGTGACAATAATAAATTAAACTGCGCTTTGGGCACATGATTTAATGCGGTTACCCCACCCGCCGGTCCGAAAATAACATTTGGTTTCAAGCCAAGTGCCGTCAGCAGCTTTTGAATGGCCTGTAAGTTTCCACTCCAGAACGCATCATAGAAGGGAACCACCGAAAAGACATTGACCAGGCCAGGTACTCGTTCATCTGTCGGTTTTAAATACTGGTCAATAATGGCATCTAAAATCAATTCATGACCATGAAAATTATTACCGCTAAAACCACCCGTTTGAGCGCAGACAACTGGATGGCCTTTTTTTTGAAAGCTTCTGGCTACCTCTAAGACATCATCACCGACAATATCGGATGTACAGCCGGTTAGGACAACATATAAATCAGCATCCATCACGCGCAAGCTTTGTGTGATGAGTTCTTTCAGTTTCTTTTCACCACCAAAGACAACTTCGGTTTCAGTGCTATTTGTACAAGGCATTGAATGCCCGCCAGCATATCCTGTTCCTTGATAACCGTTTGTAAGACTTAAGGCTGTCGACAAACGCTGACCGCAGCCTGGCCCGGCATGAAGAATAGGAACTGCTCTGTCAATAGCCAGCACTGAATGCAGCGCTCCCAATGCACAAGCGTACCGGACCTGTTCAATCACTTTAGCCACTAAATAACCTCCTTAGATCGCACTTTGCTACTGGGTGCTGCTTCATCCAAATACTTAAATGCATCTTGCTCCAACCACCAGTTTGTATAAGGCAGCTTAATTTTACTGGCCAGATAGCGGACAAAAGTCGGATTGGCCAGGGCATCGGCAATCCGGCTGCCAAAACTAATAATCCCCTGATAACCAAAGGATTGATATTCATCACTGACAAATATAGCAGGAATACCTAATTTAGCAGCCCAAATTGCCATACCAGGATGGCGGCAAACATACACATCGGGCTTTAATTCCCGCAGCAAATTAATGATCTCAAATATTTGCAGTTCACTGACACTAACCGGAATATCTTTATCCCATTCTGACAAATCCTGAGCAGCAGCCGGAACTTCGCCATAATCGTGACGCTGATCAAAATGCCAGCTTGCTGTCCAAACGACATCCATTCCTAATTCATCAAGCAATCTGGTATAATTTTGAGCAAAGCTGGGACCCATACCGATAACGACCCGTTTACCGTTAAGCTTGGTCTGTAACTCAGCCAGTTCCTGGGCAATTGCCGCTTTTTCTTCGGCAATGAGTGCTTCGACCTCGTCTTCTTTTCCTAATACACGGCCTAACTCCCTGAGCCAGCTATCCGTACCGGCAATCCCATGCGGCTGCAACGATTTAATATAAGGAACTCCAAAATGCTCTTCTAATCCTGTAGCCAGGTAACTGCCGAGAGTACCACAAAAACTTAAGGTCGCGGCGGCTTCTGAAAGCCTGGATAATTGATCCAGCGTAGTAAATTGGACAATAAACTGAGGCACTAATCCGATACGATTTAATAGCCGGGTAACCTGAGCTCTGCCAATCCCGGCAAAGTTAATAATGTTTACCAGTTCAGGACGCTTTTTTTCCGCCGGCTTAACAATATAACTTAAAATAGCATGAAATGCCGCATCAAAGCCTGATGCCCAGAGTCTTGAACGAAAACCTTCGCAGTGGACTGGAACTAAAGGAACTGGAATTTCTTGCTCTAATTCGCTTAAAATGCCACTGACATCTTCCCCAATAATTCCAGATACGCAGGAAGTTGTTACAAAGATTGCTTTGGGATTGAATCGCCGGTAAGCTTCCCGTACTCCTTCTCTCAGCTTGGCTTTGCCACCAAAAACAGTAGCTTCCTCAGTCATATTGGTATTGATATAATTAATGTCTGTGAGTTCCCACTCGCGTGAAAAATGCCCCCGCCGTTTATTAATATTACTTTGGATGGTGTCTGACCCGCAGCCTATTGCACTGTGCCCAACCACTGCGGCATCCTGGATCATAACAAGCTGCCCCTGCGCGCAGCCTAAGCTGCAGGAAGTGGTTTGAGTAAAGCAGCGTTCTCCGCCCTTTAAACCGCAGCCACCAGCTTTTTGAACCATATCTTTTACAGATCCTTTATAAGCGGTAATTGAGGATAAACGATTTTCTCTTACTTTCGCTTCCGTTGCCTTAAGATTAATTGTCATCTCACCCACTCCTTTTCCATCTTTTTAGTTAACCTCAGCAGCTTTCAACAAAGCTTTTATGCAATCGCATCAAGGAAACCATGCTGCATCATCAGTTCTTCCAAGCGATCCTGAGTCATCGGCTTAGGAATGACAAACAATTTGTTATTTTGGATATTCTGAGCTAATGCACGGTATTCGTTAGCCTGGTCAGCTTCAGGATCAAAATCTATTACAGTTTTCTTATTAATTTCGGCACGCTGCACAATGTTGTCACGCGGTACAAAATGGATAAGCTGCGACCCGATTTCTTCGGCAAAAGCTTTTAAAAGTGCATATTCATTATCAACTTTACGGCTGTTGCAGATGATCCCCCCCAGGCGAACCCCACCGCTCTTGGCGTATTTGCTCACGCCTTTGGCAATATTGTTGGCGGCATACAAGGCCATCAACTCACCAGAAGCGACAATATAGATTTCCTGCGCTTTTCCTTCTCTAATCGGCATGGCAAATCCGCCGCAAACAACGTCTCCCAACACATCATAAAATACATAGTCAAGATCTTCCGTATAAGCGCCTAGTGATTCCAGCATATTAATTGAGGTAATAATTCCACGTCCGGCACAGCCTACACCAGGTTCAGGTCCTCCTGATTCCACGCAGCGGGTATTGCCATACCCAGGTTTCAGAATGGCATCCAGTTCAATATCATCACCTTCGTCTCTGAGGGTATCCAAAACAGTTTTCTGGCATAAACCGTTTAATAGCAAGCGAGTTGAATCAGCTTTAGGGTCACACCCTACCACCATTACTTTCTTACCATTTTCGGCTAAAGCAGCAACCGTATTCTGCGTTGTTGTGGATTTACCAATCCCACCTTTTCCATATATAGCAATTTGTCTCATTTCCAGCCTCCTAATAAAGTATCTTTGAGTAAATATTCATCAGTAACCCACAGGCAGAATTAAAAATAAACAACAAAAAAGACCAACTCCCCTTGCAGGAAATTGGTCTCTAAGATATCATCTAGCCAACCGCGAGTCACTCGTTACTATTTACTTATCCAATACAATACTCCAGATTTTTAGTTTTGTCAAGACTGTTATCCCATTCGCGATACCTAAATTTTTAGAATAATTTTATGTTAAAAACACCAACAAAATTCCAACATATATGACAATCAGGCACGGGTAAAAAAGAAAGATTCATCAATACTACCCTGAGGTGGAATATTGATAAAATATTTTTCATCCCAAGGACCTGCTGCTATTTTTTCAATATATTGCAAGTCTCCCCGAATCGCTTGATGGCTTAATTGTAATAACTCACTAATTTGCTGCGAACGCTGCAGACATTCAGCTTCCTGGGGATGACCGGTGTGGATGAATAACACTTGCCGGTAACTGTCATACATCCGCTTATAAATACTACTGGCCTTTTTTTCGCCATACTTTTGCCGTACCCGTTCAAAGTCTGCTGTGAAAGACCGGTCCCCACTGAACCAGCCGCAGGATAAATATAACGTACCTTTTTCCGCCATACGCGTTTTCTCAAATTCTTCCTGTGAGCCGAGTAACAAAGGGATACAATCATGAACCCGGGGAATAGTTAACGTGAAATTGCCAGCTTTTAAATTTTTTGCTGCACCGCCACACAAACCAACGGCTAAAATAACCCGGTCATAACCGTCTATTCCAGCCAAAATCTTTTGCAGTTCTTTACCCAGTTTCTCTGGATAGAGATGCAACCCCATAGAAATAAATTCAAAATCCACAGGATGTTCGGGCTGAATGGCACGCAATTCTTCTTTCATGACTTCACAGGCAATTATTTTTATTGTCATGCTCTCCATCTCCAACGTCTGTATAATCAGCTTACTATCATTAAGGGTTCTTAAGGATCTTAATATAGTAAAAAAAGAAAAACTGAAGACGCCTCTAATCTCCAGTTTTTTTGCTGGTCAACTTATTTAACTATATGCTTATTTCTGAATCTTATCGCTGTAAATTCTTAATAGCCCGCTCAATACGTTGCAAAGCTTCCTGAATAATTGACCTGGGACAACCAAAGTTTAACCTGGCAAAGCCCTCTCCCTGGCACCCAAACGACAGACCATCATTCAGTCCGACTTTGGCTTCTTTCGTTAAAAAGTTACTCAATTGATCAGATTGAGAGAAGATATCACGAAAATCCAGCCACGCAAGATAGGTTCCCTCTGGCTTAATAACTTTAACCCCTGGAAGATGCTGTTCAGCATAACTTACAATATAATCTGCATTATTTTCGAGGTATACGAGTAATTCTTCCAGCCATTCTTCACCATCAGTGTAAGCCGCTTCAGCCGCTGCCCCGCCAAAAATCGTTGTCTTGCCTATTTCCAGGTTGTGCAGTAATTTATTAATTTTTTTGCGTTTCACAGGATCAGGAGTAATAATAAATGATGTGTTAAGGCCGGCAACATTAAATGTTTTACTGGCAGCCATGAAAGTTACAGTTGCATGAGCAATTTCAGGACTCAGGCTTGCCAGCGGAGTATGTTTATGACCACTAAATACCAAATCATGATGAATTTCGTCAGCCAAAATAATGATTTGATGCTTAAGGCAAATGTCAGCCAGCCTGCACAACTCTTCTTCACGCCATACCCGCCCAACCGGATTATGTGGACTGCATAACACAATCATTCTCACGGTGTCATCAATCTTGGCCTCTAAATCAGCAAAAGCAAACTCATAATAGCCATGATTATTTTTTAACGCATTTTCAACAATCTTACGCCCATTATTCCGCACACATGAAAAGAATGGCGGATAAACGGGTGGCTGAATGATAATGCTGTCACCTGGCTCTGTTAAAGCCAGAACAGCCGCACTAATTGAAGAAACTACGCCCGGTGCTGTACTAATCCACTCGCTTTTCAAAGTCCAATGATGTCTGACCTTGGCCCAGCGCATGACCGACTCATGCAAAGAAGTTCGTCTCGCAGGATAACCAAATACACCGTGCGCTGCTTTAGCCTGAATAGCTTTCAGCACTGCCGGCGGTGAAGCGAAATCCATATCGGCAATCCATAATGGCAACACACTCGTATCACCAAAGACTTCACCAATATTATCCCATTTTCTGCTTTCTGTGTTATACCGTTTAACAATTTCATCAAAATTATGTGTTCCCATCATAGTGCCTCCTCATGAATCCTATATAAACAATAAAAGACTAAGAATACTTTTTACAAGTATCTTAGCCTTCAGACTTCTGATCAGCTTATCAGTCATTGATTACAATCATGATACCTTGCTTAGATAAAATTTGTCAACTCCAACGTGGCAACAATTCATAGTGAAATTTAAATTGACAAACAATTAATTTCAATGCTATGATTTAGTTTATTAGCATAGTATATATTATCTTTCGTTTTCCTAAAAATAACGCCGAACATGAACGCAGGTTTAAGGCCTGCTAGATAGAATATAGCTGATCAGCAAAAGACTGAAGGCTAGTTTTTTCATTAAAACTAGCCTTCAGTCTTTTTATTCATAAAAAAGAAGTGCGCTATGGATATCATTCAGCGAGGATATTGCTTCTCCCCAGTCTGATATAGCGCTAAGAATTAAAACTTTGCGATCTGCATTAACAAAACTACAACAATTAACTACTGCAAATTGAGAGGAGTAATCCCATGTCTGCCTACAATCCCATAACATCAGGTATTATCAACAAACTCGCCGGCATTGTCGGCAAAAGCAATCTACAAATCGGGGCAGCTATCTCTTCTGAATATAGCTATGATGCTGGTACTATTGCCGAACCCAAATATCCCGATTTGGTGATCTTTCCAGGTACTACACAAGAGGTGGCAGCAATTCTTAAGATTGCTAATTCTGCATTAATTCCGGTGACACCGCGCGGCGGTGGTACCGGACTGGCAGGTGGCTCGGTGGCCATACACGGTGGAATAGTCATTGACCTGCAACGGATGAATCGGATTTTACACATCAATCCATCCGCTCATTATATGATCGTAGAACCAGCTGCACAAACCATTGATATCCAGCAAGCAGCCCACCAGCATGGTCTGCTTTACGCGGGTGATCCGTGCAGTAGTGACCATTGTGTGATTGCTGGCAACATTGCTACCAACGCCGGTGGCAACCGTGCTGTAAAATATGGTGTTACAGCCGACCAAATTTATGAGCTTGAACTTGTTACGCCACAAGGTGACATCGTTACAATTGGTGGCCGTCTGAAAAAGAACTCTACCGGCTATAACCTCATTCACTTGATTGCCGGATCAGAAGGCACATTAGCAATCATTACAAAAGCAACTCTCAAGCTTCAACCGCTTCCCCCTCTTATCGCCAATTACTTACTTGTTTTCTCTGATCTAAATTCAGCAATCAATGCCGTCAATCCCATTTTAAATGAACCTATCGATCTTGTCTCACTTGAATTAATGGATCATGAAACCATGCTGGCAATTCAACGCTATCAACAGCAGCAATTATTCCCCGGGCAATCTGGTGATTCTCTACTCATCCAATTAGCGGCTATCAGTTCAGCCGAACTGGAAGCTGCGGTTCAAAGACTGACAGCAATTCTCGCAACAAGCAGATGCATCACTTTAACAGCAGTAGACGGTGATCAGTTGTGGCAAGGAAGAAGAATCTGGGGTAAAGCCATCCAGGTTGATCATCCTGTAGTATTTGCTGAAGATATCGTTGTGCCTATTGACGCTATCGAACAATTAGTGAATCAACTTCACCGTCTTACAATAAAATTTGGGTTTCAATTCCGAATCGCCGGCCATGCCGGTGATGGTAATATGCATTTACGAGTACTACCAGGTTCAGTGTCCTTGGAAAACTGGTCTGATAGTGTTCATAAATTTCGTCAGGAGCTTTATGCGATTGCCTATCAGCTAGGTGGCCGTCTTTCCGGGGAGCATGGCATCGGTTCAAAAAGAAAGGGTTACTTAAAGCAATATATCAATCCGACAGAGTTAATGTTGTTAAAAAATATTAAACAAGCTTTCGATCCTAATTATATTCTAAACCCAGGAAAAATCTTTGATAACCACGACTAAATCACTAAAAAGGAGCAATGCTGCTTATATAAGCAGCACTGCTCCTTTTTAGTCATAACCTGCACACTTATTGTCCATATTCCCAAATAACAACTTTCTTTTCGATATATTGGATGAGTTCATCAATGAACAATCCCAGCGCTGTAATGACAAAAGCTGTTGCGTAAATTAATTCGACATTATAGCTTTCCTGAGTATAAATAACCAAATAGCCCAGTCCTGACCGCGCCCCCATCATTTCAGCCGCAATGAGCAGAAAAAATGAATAGCCGGCACTTAGCCTTAAACCGGTAAAAATAGCTGGTGCTGCAGACGGTAAAATGATTTTGATAAAAACCTGCCATTTACTTAATCCAAAGGCAAATGCGGCTTTAAGCAAATTTACATCAACATTACGTACGCCAGAAACAGTATTAAATAAAATGGGCCAGATGCAAACCCAGAAAATAACGCTGACCTTTGCTGCCTCGCCAATGCCCAGAAACAAAATGATGACATGGAACAAGATAAAGGGATTAGCCTGAGCGCCAATTTCGAACAGTGGTTCCAGTGCCTGCTGTATGCTGCGAAATCCGCCGCCCATAATCAAACCTAAAGGAACTGCTATCAAAATGGCTAATAGAAAGCCCCCCATTGCCCGCGACAGACTAATCAAAATATGCTCTGCCAGAATTCCATGGAACAGCATATTCCAAATCATAATCACAACTTTAGTAACTGGCGGCAGCAAGAGCACATTGACCAACTCCAGACGACTGATAAGTTCCCATATAGCCAGTATTATGAGAACAGGAACTTTATCGGACCACAACCATGCTTTCATAAAACCGCAGTTTCCTCCTTTCGGTTAAACCGATGCTTAACGGGAATTATCTGATTTTGCAGGGATTAAATCATGGCTATGTCCACTGTGGCTAGGTTTGTCAGTTTCACTGTCAGATTTGTTCTCATCGCCAGCTTGTAACGGACATTCTTGGTTTACTGAAGAAGTATGATGCTGCTGATGACTGTTCATATTATTCTCACGATAAGCTTGCTGAGCATCTAAATTGTGCAGTTCCAGCCCACCCAGCCCGATGATAGCCATCATAGCAACAGCAAGAACCGGCACATATTGTTTTGCTGCATAGGTTTTTAGTTGATCCCCTTCAGCGTCAAGCAGCCGAACTGATTGCTGCCAGAACATGCTGTTCTTTTCAATCCGGACAATGGTTTTATTGATCAGAAATCCAGTTAAAATGATAAATAACCCGCCAGCATATAATCTTGGTATTGCAAACAGCATCGCTGAATTATGAATCAGCCAGCCTAAGCCAGCTTTTGCACCTAGCATTTCGGCTGCGACTAACATAAACACAGCCATCTGCGTGGCAATTCGTAACCCGGTGATCACTGTCGGCAGCGCTCCCGGAAATAACACCTCTTTTGCCAGGATATAATCGGTCACTTTCATTGAACGGGCCGTCTTGATCAACATGGGATCAACGTTCTGTACACCTGTAAGTGTATGGAATAAAATAGGCCAGACGCACACAAAAACAATAATGGCTAATTTGGCAGTTTCGCCAATACCAAAAAGCAACAAAAATAAGGGGGAAAGCGAAAATGGATTAATATGACTGAGCAGCCGGAATAATAGGTTCAGCTTTTTGATATAGGCTGGAAATCGCCCTGCCAATAGAAAACCTGCCGGCAGTGCAATAACAGCAGCGAGCAGCAATCCCAGCACGACCCGCCATAAACTAATCACTAAGTGGCTATAAAGACTGCCGTCAACAAACATTTTCCAGCACTCGGACAATATAACCGAAAATGGCGGCAAGAACTGAGGATCGCCCCAGCCCAGCCGGGGTCCTATCTCCCAAAGGCACAGTAAAGCAATGATTCCAGCCGATTGAATCACTAGCTTTTTTATACTGCCATACTGAAAAATCATGCTTCTGACCTCCGATAGCTTGGTATTATAATTGGGCTGAAGAAGAGATTGAATCAGCTACATTACCACCTGTTGACGGAGGTTTTGCAACAATTTGTTCTCCTTGCAGCAACTCCCATATTTTATGTCTGAACCAGCCAAACTCAGCTGATGAGCGAACACTGTTGTCACGGGGACGAGGCAAATCTATTTCGACAATTTCTTTGAGTGTCCCTGGATTGGCCGTCATAACAGCTACACGGTCTGCAAGGAAAACTGCTTCATCAATTCCGTGAGTGACAAAAATAACCGTTTTCTTGGTTGTTTCCCAAATACGCAATAGCTCTTCTTGCAGGATTTCTCTGGTTTGCGCATCAAGTGCTGCAAAAGGTTCATCCATCAACAAAACTTCCGGATCATAGGCCAGCGCTCTGGCAATTGCTACCCGTTGTTTCATACCGCCTGACAACTCATGCGGGTACCGGTCAGCAAACTTTTCTAAACCAACCAGTTCAATAAAGCGTTTACTGATTTCCTGGCGCTCTTTGGCAGGAACTTTCTTTATTTCCAAACCGAACTCAACATTTTTTTGTACTGTCCGCCAAGGAAATAGAGCATAACCCTGAAGAACAATTCCTCGATCCAAGGCCGGGCCAGTAATCAACTTCCCATCAATAAATATTTCTCCTGAGTTAGGCTTCGTTAAGCCGGCGACCATATCCAAAAACGTTGATTTGCCGCAGCCACTTGGCCCAACAATGGCTAAAAATTCGCCCTGCTTGACAGTAAGATCAAATTGCTTAATGGCGACAAATTCTGTAACGCCACTACCATCGCTTTCTTTAATTTTATAGACTTGCCGGATATTGCGGGCCACAATTTTAGCTTGATCGTGAACCTGTGAAATCTCAGCTGTATGATTAGACATATTCACACACTCCTAGTTTTTTATTTGGATACTGAATTAGTTTTCTATGCTGCATCTTAACCTAAAAAAGACCAAGCTCCATGTAGGAACTTGGCCTCCAGTTTTTTCTAGTCAGCTAAGTCAGATCGCCGCCTATTTTACTCGCAACTCTTGCTAACAACGCTTTTCTTGCTGAACAATCAGCTATTTTGAAATAACGCAGTACTAATATAACGCTCACCAGTATCAGGCAGTACAACGACAATAAGTTTACCGGCATTATCTTTTCGTTTTGCCAGTTGCAGACCTGCAAAAGCAGCCGCTCCTGATGAAATTCCAACCAGAATACCTTCTTCCCGCGCTAAACGCTGCGCAGTTTCTACTGCTTCCTCATTTTTAACTTTATAGATTTCATCAACAATCTCCAAGTTCAAGACATTTGGAACAAAACCGGCCCCAATTCCTTGAATTTTATGAGGCCCCGGCTGACCGCCAGACAATACAGGCGAATCATAGGGTTCCACAGCAACAATCTGAATATTGGGATTGCGATTTTTCAGAATTTCACCAATCCCGGTAATGGTGCCCCCGGTACCAACGCCACCGACAACAATATCCACCTGCCCATTGGTATCTTCCCAAATTTCTTCGGCCGTCGTGGCACGGTGAATGGCTGGATTGGCTGGATTGTTAAATTGTTGAGGAATGAATGAATTAGGAGTCTGAGCCGCTAGTTCTTCAGCTTTGCGTACCGCACCTTTCATGCCCTCAGCACCGGGAGTGAGGACTAATTCGGCACCATAAACTTTGAGCAAACTGCGGCGTTCAATGCTCATGGTTTCAGGCATAGTCAAAATCAGACGATAACCACGCGCTGCTGCAATAAAAGCCAGAGCAATCCCTGTATTTCCACTGGTGGGCTCGATAATGACCGTATCTTTTGTAATGAGGCCTTGTTCCTCAGCTGCTTTAATCATACTAAAACCAATCCGATCCTTTACACTGCCGCCTGGATTAAACAATTCCAGTTTAACAACAACCTTAGCTTTGGAATCTTCTGTGATCCGGCCAAGTTTTAGTAAAGGAGTCCCGCCGATCAAATCAGTTATACTATTGGCAATTTTAGACATGCTAACCACTCCTATTTAAATTTTCATCATCTTCACTTATCCTGAATATTTCCTTCATCAATATACGCGAAAGCATCTTTTTCATACCAGCTTTCGTAATATGGAAGTTTAACATTCGCACCTAACTTTTGGTTGAAAGAAGGATTACGCAAAATACGGGCTAAGCGCCTGGCAACCTCAAAAACGCCTGTGTAACCCAAGAACAATTGGCTTTGGTGGAATAACGGCAGTACCGGAATACCCTGTTTGGCGGCCCAAACATTTGTACCCACATGGCCCATGTACACATCAGGTTTAAGATTCGCATTTAGGTTAGCCTGCTCAAAAGGCTGACCGGTAGCCACATTAAAAGGCACACGCTGCACAATCTCTTGTTCTCCCAGCATTTCGTCGCCAAACTGGTCATAATGGTAAGCCCGTAATCCAATGACTTCTAATCCTAAATAGGTTAGGAGTTCAGCATTGGCAACTACGCGAATCTCACCACCGCCAATCAATACTCTTTTCCCTTTAAATAACTTCCGATAAGGCTCTAAAGCTTCTTCTAATTGTTTTACTTCTTCCTCAATAAAACGCTCAGCCGCTTCTTCGATCCCGAAAAACTTGGCAATATCAGTAATCCAGCGATTGGTGTATTTAACACCAATGGGAATAGTCCGTAAGATAAATGGTATATTATATTTTTCTTTTAAATGTTCCACGAAATAGTCATCATGAGTGGCGCAAATACTAACATTTAAAGCAGCTTCCGTAGCTTTGTGAAAATCGTGGGGATGCGCATAGCATGGCAAAATATTCAGATTCAAATCCAATGCTTTTAAGAGACGCACTAATTCATATTCATCAATCCGGCTCATTGAAGAAACATTCAACACATTAATGGTACGGCTAGCCCGGTATTTCTCTTTCAGGATTTCCAGTTCGTCTTCTTCACTGCGCACTTCCGGCTGCCTATTTTCCAGTAAGTTGCGCAATATCCCATGATATACGGCATCATAAGCACTGGCTTGAATTTTTGTTTTAAATCCTTCACAATGCACTGGGACAATACGGGCAGTAACTTCTTTTTGAGCTTGTTCAACCACACTGTCAATATCATCACCAATGATTGCAGGAACGCAACTATTCACAATAACAATGGCGCTGGGTCGAAACTCTTTTTCAGCATAAAGAATGGCCTCGCGTAAATTTGCTTCCCCGCCATTGATCACTTCGTTTTCCCCTAAATTGGTATTGACCCATAATAGTCCGCGTGAGCCGCTGTCCCGTAGCTGTTTAAACCCTTTATTAACACCCGCTTGAGCCAAACTGCCGCCACCACAGCCAATTGGTCCATGAACAATAACCACCGCATCACGAATGGTATTGATAATCGCCAAACTCAGATTTAGCTGGCAGCCCTGGGTTTGGGAAAACTTTCTTTTTATGCCATTAAGACAACCCTTTTTTGATTTCTCTACTAAATGTTCACTAGGCCCTCCGTATGCATTACAAGCACGTAGCCGCTCTTCACGCACCGGTGGTGCTTTTTCACTAATATAATTCATAATCAATTCCTCCTACCGGCTGCCTACCAGCAGACCCAAAATATCTTCGATTAATCGTAGTGAACCATCATACCCCAGATAGGCCCGATCAAGCACAACCCGGTTTGATATCGGATAAGTCACACTCAAATGTGCAGCTCCCAGACTCTCGGCAAACTCGCGATCCAAACTGCTGCCTAACACAAACGCCGGACTGAAAGAATCGAAATAGCGCGAGTTATTATTCCGGGGCCAGGCTTCGCTGAAATGTTTGCTGACATTGGTGGTATCAGTATCAAAAACAACCTTTGGAGTAATCCCTGATGCAAAGCCTTTGAATCTGCTGGCCACCAAGTCTTGCTCCTCTTTAGAAAGAATATCGGTAATGACAACTAATTCGGGCAGCCAGCCTAAATCATCGGCAACAAATTTTGTTAGTGCCGGTCCATAATTGGCATCAGCAACCACCACACTATAACGTTGGAAATCCAAATCGTTATATACATCACCCAAGCGTTCGACATAGCCATAATAACGCGCTTTTTCTTCGGCAATCACTGCATCAACAAGTGTATTGTCAATCTTCAAGGCCGCTCCTACCTGTCGCAAGAAATCTTCCGTACCGCTTGGGCCAATCGGCAATGGAACAACCACATAAGGTACATTGTGCGTTTCTTCAAAAATTTGTGCCGGACCAATACCATATACGTCTGATACAACAATATTGAGACTAGCAGCTCCGGACTGTCGAAGATTATCAATGGTCTCGCCTTCACCAAAAAAAGTGTTTACCTTAAAGCCCAGCTTATTGAGCAAGCTTTTTAAAATATTAAGATTGCCTTTCCAAAATACGTCCTGAATGGGTACAAGACCAAATATATTCACAGTCTGTTTGTCTTTTATAGGACTTTTTTCGACAAAGTCACTAAATAACTTTTCAAGCACCAGATCATAGCCTTTAAAAGAGTTGCCTTTGAAACCACCGGTCTCAACAGCCAGAACTGGCTTGCCGCTGGCTTTAAAGCGATTGGCTACGGCAACTGCATCATCGCCAATAATATCCACCATACAGCCGGTAACAACAAAATACAAATCCCCATCAACAATTTCCAACGTATTAGCGATTTGCTCTTCTAATCGCTCCTCGCCCCCAAAAACAATATCTCTCTCATAGACGTTAGAGCTTGGCAAAGCCTGACCAGCACAATAACCACTACCCAAATAGCCTGTTGCACCATTTAAAGCATTACCAAAATTACCCCCACAGCCTGCTGCCGCATGAATAATAGATATCGCTCTTGGTAAGGCCTTTAATGTTGCTACCGCCCCACCCATCGAACATAAATAACGTGGTCTTTCAATAAATTTACTCATGACTTCTTCTCCTCCGTATCGTAATGCATAAAATCAATTCCATCTTTCAGGCTCAATAGGATATCGGCCAAATTGTCTGGCCGCAGCAAATAATGCATGAATGTTTGCTGCAGGTGCTCCTAATGGCAATCCACACCCCAGCGCCAAAATGTACCCTTTAGGATTATCATACGCTTTGCGCAAACACTCTTTAGCTTCCTGAATTACTGCTTCCGGTGTACCGAGATACATCGTTTCAGTCGGCTTTACATTCCCTAGCAGTACGACCTGATTGCCTACCGCATGTTTAGCATCAGCCAAATCAATGGTATCATCCAAACTTAATATTCCAGCTCCTGTTTGGGCCATATCCTGCCAAATCCTTTTGGTATTACCGCAAATATGCAAAGCTGGAGCACTGCCCGTCAATGCTATAATTGCTGTTATCAAATCACGCAGATAAGGAAAGGCAAACTCGCGAAATTGTTTCGGGCTAATCAGCGTTGCTGAAGCGGTCGGATCAGCAATACTCACTTTGACTCCTAATTTTACGGCTTCTTTTACATAAGCGATGGTACTATTGAGAGAAAATTGCAGTAACTGATGGACAAATTCCGGGTGATGATATAAGTCACGTAAAAAGCTCTCTGTTCCTCTGACATTAGCGGCCGTAGTAAACGGACCAGGTATATTCGTATTGACCGGAACAACATCACCCACTTGTTCAACGAGAATTTCCAAAGCTTCTAAATGAATGGGCAATCGACCTTTACTCCATGGATCAGGAAGCTCTAACTTGTTAATATCCTCATATTGTTTTACGATAAAATCAGTGATATAAGGGGTATTTTCTTGTCTGGGATAAAACACGTTACTGCCTATGGCTTCAGCAATTCCCGACAATCCGGGTCCTGCTATGACGGCTTCCACACCAAAAATCCGCTGGGCTTCAATTTGAGTTTTAGCAATATTTTTCGCTGAAAAATAGCATTCCCAATGTGGAATACCGATAAGTTTTCCTGCCTGATTCGTAACGTATAGACTGCAGGGTATTCGATCATACGGTTTGCCGCTAAGCAAAGCAGTTATTCGTTCCTTTGGTGTCATTTCATCGCTAAAATTTTCCACCGACTGCCCCCTCTCTTTTCCGTCAAATCAACATCAAATATAAAAAGGCAAAGATATTTAATAAAACATCTTTGCCTTCGGTTGATTGACCGACCAGCGACACCCAATTATCTAATATGTCATATTCGGGAAAATAGTAATGAAATAAAAAAGGCTAAAGCGACTCAACAAATCGCTTTAGCCTTCAGTTCTCTCTGACCAGCTAATAAATTTAACTATTGTTTTTTATTATACAATATCAAAGGTATTTGTCAATAGTATTCAATTCGTTGAACACAGGTAATTATAAAGAGGGTTTCAGGTACCCTAATTCAAAAGCTCGCCTATTTTCATTAGGAAACTTAGGTACCCTTTCCGTCAAAGCTTGATAGAAACTTTCTGTGCTGATAGCCTTATTTAGATACTGTCCTAATACGCCCAGAAAAATAATATTGGCGAAAATATCTTTGCCTAACTCCTGTATGGCAATATCTCTAGCCGGTATAGCAATCTGCCTGGCAATATGACTTAAATCAGGTTCGACATAACCTGGATCATAGAGAATGGTTCCGGCTTTTACCAAACTGCTAAACTTGGTATACGCCGATTTCGACATCGCACAAAAATAATCGGGGCTTTCTACTACCGGGCTGTCAATAGGCTGGCCGGAGATGACAATCTGACTGCGCACATACCCGCCTCGAGTTTCTGTTCCATGACTGACAAGCATGGTGGTATATAAACCCTCATGAACTGCGGCCGTACTAAAAATTTGTCCCAGCCGAACTACGCCTTGCCCGCCGAAACCACTAATTAATATTTCAGTCCGCTTCATGATTGGCACCTCTTTTGCACATTACCAGTAAATTTACGCATTTGCTCAGAAAACTCCTGACGTTTATCTAGGGCCTTATGATAAACTCCGGTTGTAAAAGTTATCCCTTCAAGATTATCCTGCGCAGGGTTGGTTCTTTCTTTCAGCCACCGGTATGCATCTACTGGCTTACGGGAGCCCAGAGCCTTGCCGAAAAAATTAGTGACACAGGGATAAACGATATGAACTAATGAAAATCCTTTAAAATTGATAGCCTGCTTAATACTTTCAACAGCATTCTGCCCCTCCACACTCGTGTGGCGCGCTAAAAAGCCAGCTCCGGCCGATTTAAGAATATCTAGGATATCACGGCCATCTTGTACCCAGTTGGGATCCTGCATTCCATAGGGACTACTATCCGTGATTGATCCGCTGGGAGTGGTATAGCCATATTGTCCACCAGTGGACTGATAGCCAAAATTGTCGGCAACAATGACAGTCATATCAACATTACGGCGTATGCAATGCAGTAAATGTAATAACCCAATGCCAAAGGCATCGCCATCCCCCACAGTCAGAACAATCTTCTGCTCTGGCTGCAACGCCAGCCGTAAACCAGTCGCAAGGGCATAAACCCGTCCGTGAGTGCCGGCAAAATTGTCACCTTTCCAGGTATTAAAGGTTTGCCGCCCTGCACAGCCAATTCCTGTCCCCCATACAACATCAGCACTTCCGAGCCCTAATTCATCAATTGCCATCAATACTTTTTTATGCACTTGACCTAAGCCGCAGCCACTACAAGCTGTGCTTGGTATTTTCTTTGCTTTTAAAAACTTTTCAGCTAAATAATCCATTTTACCATGCCTCCCGCTCCCATTTGATGGCTTGCAAAGCCTGCCCATTGATTAAAGTACGGGCTGCGTCAACCAATTCCGCCACTTTTGGCAATTCACCACAGCGGCCAAGAAAATGCACATCACTGTCTTTAGGAACGGCCCGTTGAACCTCTCGCACCAATTGACCATCATAATTGAGCTCAACGGATAGATATTTAGCTGTTCTGTGAAATACTTCATCCGGAAAGGGCCAGATTGAAATCAATCGAATTCCACCGACCTTAAGCCCTTGTTCCCGGGCGGCTTGCACTGCACTTTTCACAACCCTGGCTGGACTGCCATATGCTACAAAAATCACGTCCGGATTATCTTCAAGACCAAATTCTTCATATTGAGTAATGACGTTACGATTATTTCTTACTTTATAAATCAGGCGGTAGGCATGTTTATGCTGCCACTCAACCTCTTCTGTATCAAACCCCTCAGCAGTCGGTGTCCAGTCGGAACAAGCCGCACCGGTATTATGCCCTAAGACTACGGGTGGGACATCAATTTCATCAGTTGCCGGGTAAAACTCTGGACCGTAATTGACTTGCCGTGGTGCAACCCGCAAGCCCATAGCCTGAATTTCTGCTTCTGTCTCCGGAATTAGTAATGTTTCCCAGCCATCGGTCACAATTTGATCAGCTAAAACAGTTATTGGCATCCGGAATCGCTCGGCAAGATAAAAAGCTTCCACAGTAAGCTGGAAAGCTTCCTGAACACTGCTCGGTGCTAATACAATACTTTCAAAATTACCGCCATGGGTTGGATAACGACTTAAATAAAACTCTCCCTGTCCAGGCGCACCGGTAATACCACTTACCGGACCAACTCGCTGAGCATTCACAATAACGACCGGAATTTCACTCCCCAGAGCCCAGCCATAAGGATCAGCAAATAAAATGTAGCCTGGACCTGAAGTCGAGGTCATGGCTTTCAGACCGCCAAGCGAACCGCCAATACAAATATGCAGTGCAGCCAATTCATCTTCAGCCTGAACGTAAAATCCCCCTACCTGCGGCAAACGCCGGGACATATTTTCAGCAATTTCAGTTGCAGGGGTAATTGGATAGCCTGAAAACAATTTACACCCGGCAAATATTGCCGCTTCAGTGATCGCCGCATTGCCTGTATCAAAAAGCCTTTTCATAACGAATCCTTACCTCCTTGCTTAGCGGTCACATCAATTGAAAAGTCAGGACAGATAAAGAAGCACCGCCGGCAGCCAATACATTTTTCCGGAAATTTAGCCTGGACCGGCCGATAACCCTTATCATTAAAGTAGTTGGCTGCACCAAAGACTTGACGAGGGCAAACCTCAATACAATAGCCGCATTCCTTACAGCCCTGCTCATAAACTTTCACAGCATATTTTTGATTATTTTCTGGCTCGTAAGCCATAGCCAACAGCTCCTTCTAATCGTACTGCTATACTGGATTGTTTTCACTGCAAACGAGATGACTATACACTTCGACCAGCTTACGGCGCTGGATTTTTCCGTTAGGACCTTTGGGAAAATCATCGATAAACAGAAATTTTTTTGGTATTTTAAAATCAGCCAAGCAAGACTTGCAATGACCAATAATGGTTTCTATTGCCAATTGTTTTTCTGGCCGCAACTGAATAAAGGCAACAACTTCCTCGCCAAAGAAAGCATCTGGCACACCCACTGTTGCTGCTGTCTCAACTTCAGACAACTGATAAAGTATTTCATCGACTTCGCGTGGCGAAATTTTTTCGCCAGCCCGATTAATCAATTCCTTTTTGCGGCCTGTTAAAAACAGATACCCATCGGCATCAAAAAAGCCAAGATCGCCGGTGTAAAACCAACCGTCTTTGAAACTTTCCTGATTAGCCGCAGGATTATTCAAATAACCAGTGGTGATATTTTCTCCTTTGATAACCACTTCACCGCTTGTCTGTATAGGAGCTTTCCGGCCGTGTTCATCAACCACCTGAATTTTATTGCCGATCGGCAAGCCAACTGAACCGGCTTTACGAATATTGGGAGGCAATGGATTGGTAGCGACCTGGCTGCCAGCTTCTGATAGCCCGTACGCCTCAATAACCGGAATACCATAGCGATTTTCAAATTCTGATAGAATGGCTACAGGCAAAGATGATGAAGCCGATCTGGCAAAGCGCAGGCTGGAAGTGTCCAGATTCACAGCTTTTTGATTCGATAATAAAATCGATAAAATGGTTGGCACGGCACTAAACCAAGTAACCTGGTGAATACTGATCCATTCCCAAAAATGTCTGGCGCTAAATTTTCGCGGAATAACAGCCTTGCCCCCTGAATACAACGCTGAGATAAAGGTAATGACCAAACCGTTGATATGAAAAAACGGCAGTATGCATAGAACGATATCATGGTCTGTTAATTGATGTCCTTCGGTAATGAATGACGCTTCAGCCAATAAATTGCCATGAGTTAAAACTACGCCCTTGGGAACTCCGGTTGATCCAGATGTAAATAGTAATAACGCTTCATCAGCCAACTGGACATCAGGAAGTTCCACAATTGCTTGGGATGAATGATTGCTGCCGGCAATAACAATAAGCTCCTCCTGATTGATCAATAAAGCACCACGATTCTCGTCACTAAAAGCATGGTGAGGCAACGCTTTTAGCCCCTCATGATCAGCAAGAATCAGGCTTATTTCTGCTTGCTGCAATAAGCCTTCAATCTCAGCAGGCTTAAATTTAGGATTCAGCGGTACAGCTATACCGCCAGCCAATAATATGCCATAAAAGGCAATACACCAATTTAAACCGTTTTCTGCAATCAGGGCTACTCGTTGCCCTTTTTGCACATTCTGCGCCCCGATATGCCATGCTAATTGATCGGCAGCATGAAAAAATTCTTCATATGTCAAGGTCAAGTTTGCCTCAGGTGATGCAGCAAAAATTTGTTGCCGGTTGCTGGCAACCCGATATTCCAATAAATGATTGAGTGATTGAAATTGCATAGTTCGCTCCTTATAACGCATAATGAACAAAATTGTTCTGACAAGGATTATCATGCGTATAATGCATTCGCCGGTTTCTAACATCATAAACCACAGCCGATACCGTGATAGCCGTTTCACCATGACGACAAATTGGCTGTCCGCCTTCATGATCTGCCAGCACATTGCGAATACGTTCAAAGTTAAAAAATTCCTTCGTATGGCTGTTTTCTGCTGTCCTTGCCAAAAGGCTGCTGCACTGCTCAAATCGCCTTTTGCTGTTTCGCCCATTGACCGCTAACCTGCCGGGCACCAACAAATTATGGAAGTGATTGGTACGCACAGTCACGGGCTGCGCGATGATTTCAACGGCATACCTGGGATAAAGCTGTTCGATGACAGCACCGCCAGCAGGTGTCATAATAACAATATTCCCGCCTACTAGTGGCATAGTGGCTAAAAAATCAGTTGCAATACGTAATGCAGCAGTCAAGTCCTGAGCATTACGCAATATCTCTTCGATTAATACACCGCGTGGTGTTCTTGTTTTAAGCATCTCGGTTAATGGGGCAATGTCAACAAAAGTCATTGCTGCTGCTATTCCGGCTTCATTGATACCACTATTCAGACCACGTTCCAAGGGGCTGGCATGGCCAGCTACACCGATAAATCTTAACCGGCCATGCCCCTGAACGATATCTTCCGAAACCCCGGCACCTAGATCCATATCACGGTTTTTAAATAAAAATTGTCCATCAATAGCACCTAAAGTGCACAAAGTCTCACCCCCAGCTATCCATCCTTTTTATCCTTCTTGTTATGATTGTTTTAATTTTTTCAAATAACGATCATCAAAAAGTTCTTTGATATCAAAATCCTTTTTAAGAATTTTTGCCTCTTTAAGAAAATCCTTGACTTGCTGGAAGCCTGCAATATCTTCAGCAACAATTGTTGAATCCCAGTCGGTTGTTTTTACTGTTCTGGTAATGGCCGATACAGGCAGTTTGCTCTCTTTAGCAATAAGTTCCAGTGCCTCATCGGGATGATTTTTTATAAATTCGGCTGCTTTCTCATTTGCCTTTAAAAAGCGAGCTGTTATATCCGGGTACTGCTGAGCAAATTCATTGCGGGCTAAAAATACACCAACATACCGCTTAACTCCACTTGAGGAGTCGGCAAGAATCTTGCCTGACTTTGCATTCTCTAATACTGATGACCATGGTTCCCAGGTAGCGACTGCATCAACATTTTTGGTTTCTAATGCAGCTTGATGATCGGTTGCCGGTAAATTGACGATGCTGACATCGCTGGCAGTAAGACCATTTTGTTTCAACAGCAGGATTAAGTAATGATGTGCACTAGAGCCGATTGGTACTGCGATTTTTTTACCTTTTAAGTCAGCTACCGATTGATAAGGTGAATCTGGACGAATTAAGAGTGCATTTCCGCCAGGCGTATAACCGGCACGGCTGATAACCTTAATATCCACACCACCTGAGCGAGCAGACACAGGTGGCATATCACCGGTATTAGCAAAATCAGCCCGGCCTCCTGCAAAAGCCTCAATCATGGGCGGACCGGCAAGATATAAGTCATATTTTACTTCAATGCCATCTTTGGCAAATTCTTCTTCATACAGCCCCTTGGCCTTGGCTAATAAAATAATTGTGCTGGAATTTTGATAAGCAATATGAATTTCTTTGGGTTTATCGACTTTTTTCTCAACTTCAGCGACTTTTTCCTTACTTGAGCATCCACTCGCCAATACAGCGGCTAACAGTGCAACAACCAAAATCAAAACCAATTTCATTTTTTTCATCACATACAACTCCTATTTTTTATTTAAATACGGAGACTCAAACGCTTATGAAACCATAACCATGCATTCTTGCTACCTCCTTCAAAAAATTAAATGCTATAGGAAAATGGAACTTCGACCTCAGAAAAAAAGTTAGAGTAAATATGCTTGCGGATTTGCACAAACTCATAACTATTACGATCACGGGGCCGCGGCAAATCAATTGGAATGATGGCCTTAGCCGTTGCCGGCCGCTTTGACATGACGACTACACGGTCACCAAGAAAAATGGCTTCATCAATATCATGAGTAACTAAAAGAATAGTGGTCTTTTCAGCTTCCCATATCCTGATAATTTCCTGCTGCATAATAATTCGAGTAATCGCATCCAAGGCACCAAATGGCTCGTCAAGCAGTAATACCTGCGGTCTATTGACTAAGGCGCGAGCAATACTAACCCGTTGCTGCATGCCGCCGGACAATTGATGGGGGTATGCTTTGGCAAAACTACTGAGTCCAACCAGCTCCAAGTGTTCATCAACAATGCGTTTCTTTTCCTCAGCACTGTGATTGGATCCAAGGCCAAATGCCACATTATTCTCGATGGTCAACCATGGGTATAATCGTGCTTCCTGAAAAACCATCCCTCGATTAACACGTGGCCCCTTAATCAACTCATTACCAAGATAAATTTCACCCGTATATTCTTGTTCCAGTCCAGCTACCATTCTAAGCAATGTGCTTTTGCCGCAGCCACTTGGCCCAATGATACTAACAAATTCACCTGGTTTTACTTCCAGATTAATATCATTAAGGACTTCAACTAAACTGCTGTCGATCTGAAACCTTTTACTTAACCCTTTTATGGCTAATGTCTGAGGTGTAGCTGCAATGATGCTCATCATTTCCCTCCTTAAGATTCATGAAGATTGACATTCCATTTCAATAATTTTTTTTCTAATAGGAGCAACAGCTGATCAATCAATACTCCAGTGAGCCCAATAGATAAGACTCCAACTAAAACCACATCAATTTGCGACAGCTCACGGGCATACATGATCATATACCCAATACCGGAAGCAGCAGCGATTAGCTCGGCTGCAACAACACTGCGCCACGCTACATCAATGCCTACCCTTACGCCAGTAAAAATCGCCGGTAGTGCGGCTGGCAAAACAACCTTAGTTAATAAAGTCTTTTGATCTTTCTCCAAAATTGTTGCAACTTCAAGATATTTCTTATCCACACTGCGAATTCCCTGAACTACACTAACCAAAACTGTCCAAAAACTGCCAATAGCAATAACCGTAATCTTTGATCCTTCATCAATTCCCATCCACAAAATCAGTACAGGAATCCAGGCAATGACCGGTATCGGCCGCAATACTCCAAAAATCAAGCTAAGCGCTATGCGGAACTTTTTTACCAACGCTATCTGAACACCCACTAGCACCCCCAAAAAAGCTCCGATAATAAAACCTTGGCCTACTCTAAGAATGCTGATTCCCAGATGAACAAATAACTCACCGGTAGCGATAAGTTCAACCAGCACTTGAGCAATGGCTGAGGGTCTGGGCAACAGAGTTGCTCGAATCCAGCCCAATTGACCGGCGGCTTCCCAAACTAATAGCACGATAATAGGTACTACCAATGCGAGAAGATTTTCTTTCAGCCAATTCCCGATTCTTTTCATGACGAATTCCTCCATTTTACTTACACGCTTTTACCTTACCGTCGCCTAAAAAAAACAGGTCGAATCCTCCTGTTGCAAAAACAAGAGGATTCGACCTTCAGTTGTTTACTGACCAGTCGAATGAGATTCTTATATTGTAAATGATAGCTTTTGAATCATGTTCGTATCAGAAATTGATCACAAGCTTTTGCGATACTTTACTTTCTCTGCAATATCGAATTCCCTGTTATATCAATAACCCAGGAATATGAATAAGGCTGACAAAGGAGCTGCTGATCAATATCTGTCGCACAAGAATAGATAAAAACAAAAAAAGCTAAAATTACTCAATTGTTGAGTAATTTTAGCCTTCAGTTATCTGATCAGCGTCTTTGCTAACTATTTTTTAATAGCTAGTTTTTAATTGTATTTAATATATCATCCATATTAAAGATCTGTCAAGATATTTTTCCCCATGATTCAACACTTACTTTGCATCACTGTAATGCATAACCAGCAATCCCGCGTAACACTGGACACGATCAGAAGGCTGCTTTGGCGTTTATTACAACCAAAGCAGCCTTCTGATTCATGATTATTGAAAATCTGCCAATATAATCGAGTAGATATCTTCAACCAAACGCAAAGCACCTTCATACCCCACATAAGTACGATCTAATACCAATCGATCACTCGCAGGCATGGTTACAGATAACTGATAGCCATTCACTTGATCAGAGAGTACTCGTTCCCAAGAGCTCCCGAGTATTAACGGCCGGCTGCGAAATTTTGTTTCGCGAATAGCTTCGTGAACTGCACCACCATCACTGGTAAATACCACATTGGCTGTGATCCCGTCAACAAAGCTGCTAAACTCTGCCTTAATTCCAGCTTGTTGTTCTTCCGTCACTCCATCAGTAATATACTGAGTTTCCGGCAGTAATCCAATATCATTGATTAAAAATTTAGCAATCCCCAGACTATAGAAACTATCTGCGATTGTGATAAATCTTCGGGGTAATAGTCTTGTTTCTAACAAAACATCTGCTGACCGTTCAATAAAATAATAGTAATTAGCTTCGTGCTTAGCAATAATTTTCTCAATTCTTTTTTCTTCCAAGCCAGCATATTCGCCGACAGTGCGGAGGAATTTAGCTGTCTCAGTCGGACCTATCGGTAATACAGGATAATGCAAGTAGGGAGTACCAAACTTTTCTTGTAGATGCTGCACATTTTTTAGCCCTACCCAAGGAGAAATTAGCAGATTGAACTCAGCCTGCGGTACCTTGTTGAGAGCATCAATGCCATTACCAGGCCCGAAAATGATATTGGGTGTCAGTCCTAACTCAGCAATCAAACGTTCAATTGCCTTATATGTTCCAACCCAAAATGGATCATGAAACGGTACAACCGACCAGATATTTACAAGCCCGGTCTGCTTAGACTTGGCAGGCTGCAAGTATTGATCAATAATTGCGTCTAGCACCAATTCATGACCAAATAGATTTGTACCTTTGAATCCCCCAGTTTCAGCATAAACAACGGGTTTGCCTTTTTCTTGGAAACGCCGTGCGACCTCGCCAACGTCGTCGCCTACAATATCCGAAGTACAGCCCGTCAAAATTACGAAAAGATCGGCATCCAAAACATTTAATGAATTGTGGACAATGCCACGAAGTCTTTCATCTCCGCCAAAGATCACTTCTTTTTCCCCAATATTGGTGCAGGGCACCGTATGTCCTCCTGCATAGCCAGAGCCTTGACAGCCATTTTGAAACCCAATTGCTCCCCATAATTTCTGACCACACCCTGGACCGGCATGAAGAATAGGAACAGCACGATCAATTGCCAGCACCGATTGTAACGCTCCTAATGAGCAAACATGTCTAATTTGTTCAATATATTCGGACATTATATTACCTCATCTTCTAAAAAAGTAAATGTATCTTGAGCCAGCCACCAATCAGTATAGGGAAGCTTAATTCGCTTGGAAAGATTTTTAGCCAAACTGCGATTTGTAACCGCATCCAACAACCGGTGTCCGAAATCAATCAATCCCTGGTAACCAAAAGCACTAAATTCGTCGGCAACCATAATAGAAGGAATTCCCAGTTTAGTAGCCCAAACTGTTGAACCACCATGCCGAGCTACATATAAGTCAGGTTTTAGGCGATTTAACAAGTTAAGCAATTCAAAATTTTGCTGATCCCCCACACTAAGAGGAATGTCAACTTCGGCTGCAGCTAAATCTTGAATGGAAGCAGGCGCTTCTCCGTTATCATATTGCGGATCGAAATGCCAAGTAGCTCCCCAAATCACTTCAATACCTAATTCTTGCAAGGTGCGAATATAATTATGCCCAAAGCTAGGCCCCATACCTACCACGGCTTTATAGCCACTGAGTTTCTCTCTAATTTCGGCTAGATCAGCGGCAATCAGTTCTTTTTGTTCGCTGATATAGGCTTCTACCTCTTTTTCTTTGCCCACAGTTGCCCCCAATCCGCGGAGCCAACTATCCATCCCAGCAATACCGTGAGGTTGCAAGGTTTTAACATACGGAACACCAAACTGCTGCTCTAGGCCATTTCCAATATAGCTGCCCAAAGTCCCACAAATACTGATTGTCGCTGCAGCTTCCGACATTCTTGAAAGCTGCTCAACCGTACTGTATGGTGCGACAAATACTGGCTCTAAACCAAACCGGGCTAATGTCTCAACAATCTGATTTCTGGCACTGCCACTAAAATTAATCATGTTCACTTGATTCGTTTTTTTCTCAGGCGGCTTAACAATCTTTGTTAAGATGGCGTGAAAAGCCGCATCAAACCCGGATGCCCAGACTTTGGATTTAAATCCTTCACAAAATACCGGTGCTAAAGGTACAGGAATTTCTTCTTGCAATTCATCCAGCACACTCTGGATATCTTCGCCAATAATACCGGAAACGCAAGAGGTTGTAACAAAAATGGCTTTAGGATTAAACCGACGGTACGCTTCCCGGATGGTTTCAGTGAGTTTATTGACAGCACCAAATACCGTATCTTCTTCAACCATATTCGTTGTTACTACGCTAATATTCCGGTGTTTCCAATTACGCACCTTTTCCCCCCACTTGTTCTGAGTATTGCTATAAACACTGTCAGCAGCACAACCAACGGGAGCATGAACGACCAGCACAGCGTCGACGATACGTGACAAATAACTTTGCGCACACCCTGAACTGCAGGCACTGGCTTGACTGAAGCATCTTTCCTTATTTTTTAATGAACACCCGGCAGCCTGGTTAACCAAATCCTTAATACTTCCCTGATAACCAGTCACAGAGCCCAATCGATTCTCACGAATAGGAACTTCTGAATGATTTAAATTTATGGCCATAGTGTAAACCCCTTTCACAAAATAATAATTACCTTAATCGCTCTTAGGTTATGCTTTAAAAAAGCAAAAACGTAAGAGCGATTAAGGTTGGGAGCTAAATATTCACTCCATTATTGATCTCAATTAGAGTCTCATTGTGTCTTTTGAACATTTACTTTATCCGAAATAACTAGATCAGACGCTGTTACTTTGCCTTTTGGGATAACTCCGGCATTCTCTAGGTCTTCGATCCAAGGAGTAACTAAATCAGCACTGATTGTCGTATCAGCTGCATAATAGTGAGTGGCATTTACTGGTACTTTAATCCAGTCCTGAGTGAGTTGACGGGCTTCTTCAGGATGCTCGTTCGCCCACTTTTGTGCGTTAACAATGGCTTTAGCAAATTTTTCGATAACACCGGGGTGCTTCTCAATATAATCAGTTGTAAAGTAGTAGTACCCTACACCTCCACCCTGACCGAACCCTGCATCCAGGCTATCGGCAATTTTAACCATGCCGGCATCTTCCATGGATTTATAGAAAGGCGGATGTACTCCGGCTACTGTTACTAACCCTTTTTTAATAGCCTGCACCGCTTGAATATCAGGCATGGTCACCCATTCAATCTTATCGCGTTTAACGCCTTGCTTATCAGCAATATTGTTGGCCAGGAAGTCAGAGCACTGATTATTGGTGATAATGGAAAACTTGACCTTACCTGGATATTTGTTTAAATCGGCAAATGATTTGATATCTGGAGTCTCCTGGGGATTGACATACCAATTCATATGGCGCAGCTTCGGATCCAACTGTGGCAGCGGATCAATTCCCGATTTGGCAACACCTTTAATTTTTGCTCCAGCAGCTATGGCTACCGCAATGGTATTCGGATGACCGCTGCCAACATCATTATTACCATTTAAAACGGAAGGGATCTGTTGACCCGGCTGTGTATCGCCAGTATAAACGACTTTAAGACCCTCTGCTTTAAAGAAACCTTTTTGGTCGGCTACAATCCAAGGTGTTGATCCGCAAGCTGTTTGCGACCATGTACGAATTGGAATAAGACCATCATCGCCAGTCTTAGCAGCTTCACCGCCAATCGGTTTACTACTGAAATTGGCCCCATAGGCTACAACTGCCAGCACCGCCACAGTTGCGACTCCTGCGATTAGTTTTTTTACCGTTTGTTTATCCGCCATAAATAAGCCCACCTTTTCTAATCAAATTTAGAATTTTTTGATGAGATATTTGGCATCAAACTTTCGCTTATCAGCAAACCATTATGCTATGCCTTTTTAATTTTCAAATATCCTATTTAAATACTCCTGACCTTATTGGACCTTTTGAGTATTCACATCATCGGAAATAACCAAGTCAGAAGCTTTTACCTTTCCTTTAGGTATAACACCAGCTTTTTCTAAATCCTCAATCCAAGGAGTAACTAGGTCAGCACCAATTGTGGTATCAGCGGCATAGTAATGGGTTGCGCTGACAGGTACTTGAATCCAGTCTTCGGTCATTTTACGAGCCTCTTCAGGATGTTCGTTGGCCCATTTTTGCGCTTTAATAATGGCTTTGGAGAACTTCTTAATAGTATCAGGATGCTGTTGAATAAAATCTGTTGTAAAGTAATAATAGCCAATTCCGCCCCCCTGACCAAAGCCGGCATCCAGACTATCAGCAATTTTCACCATACCGGCGTCTTCCATGGATTTATAGAAAGGTGGATGCACACCAGACACTGTTACCAACCCTTTTTTCAATGCCTGAACGGCTTGAATGTCCGGCATAGTGACCCATTCAATCTTGTCGCGGCTAACACCTTGCTTATCGGCAATGTTATTAGCTAGGAAATCAGAGCACTGATTATTAGTGATGATGGAAAACTTCACTTTGCCGGCATATTTATTTAAATCAGCGAAGCTTTTAATGTCAGGGGTCTCATTTGGATTGATATACCAATTCATGTGCCGTAATTTAGGATCTTGATCAGGCAATGGATCAATTCCCGCTTTAACTACACCCTTTATTTTAGCTCCTGCTGCTATTGCCACAGCAATCTGATTAGGATGAGCACTGCCAACATCATTGTTGCCGTTTAACACCGAAGGAACCTGCTGTCCCGGTTGGGTATCCCCTGTATAGACTATTTTCAATCCTTCTTCTTTAAAAAATCCTTTTTGGTCTGCCACAATCCAAGGCGTCGAGCTGCACGCTTTTTGTGACCAGGTTTTAATCGGAATAAGTCCATCCTCACCGGTCTTTGCACCTACCGGTTTGTTACTAAGATTGGCACCATAGCCAATTGCGGCCAATACAGCCACTGCAACAATACCGGTTATGATTTTCTTTATTGATTTTTTGTCTGCCATCATACATCTCCCCTATAAATTAATCATTAATATTTTTTATTATATTTCTATATTTTTTTAGTAATTTACAGTAGTTTCTTTCCAGCTAAGCAGCCGTCGCTCCAAAATTCCAAATAATCCATTCAGTGAAAGACCTAACGCAGCAATGGTAAACGTCGTCGCAAATAGTTTCGGTATCTGATAATTATTTTGTGCATTAAAGACCAGCCAGCCTAACCCACTGCTCGCACCGACCATTTCTGCGGCAATCAGCATAAAGAACGCCACACTGCAAGCTGTCCGTAAGCCATGGAATATGTTTGGCGACGCCGCCGGTAAAATCACTTTAAGAAATAAGTCTTTGCCCACTACGCCCATCGATCTGGCTGATTTAATCAGTAATTCGTCAACAGTTTGAACACCTGTTGTGGTATTCAGGACAACAGGCCAAATGCAAACCCAGAAGATCATCGCTATTTTTGATATCTCTCCAATTCCAAATAGCAGAATGAATACTGGAAAAAGGGAAAATGGGTTGATTTCTGATAATAGCCGCAATACCGGGTTCATAATCCGTTCAAATAAAGGAAACCAGCCTCCTAGGAATAACCCTAAAGGAACACCCACCACAACCGCTAAAATAAATCCAAAAACTGATCTCAATAAGCTGGTTTTTATATGAACGAATAGTACCCCAGATACGATTAAATCGAAGAGCGTCTCGGCTACAATTGATGGTGGTGAAATAAAGGTCTGCGGCACCCATCCTGCCCGGGGTGCAATTTCCCAAATTAGCAAAAAGAGAATAATTGATATTTTGTCAAATAGTATTCCAGCAATTTTTTTTGGCCAAATTCCTGATTGCTTTTGCTGATCGACTAAATTTAAACGAACATTCCTGCCTGAGACCTTTTTAAATAACGCTTCCATCAATATCCTCCTTTCATCTGAAAACAGACACTTATTCCAGCTTGCCAATAGACTGCTTCCAGGTAACAAGGTTTTCCTCTAAAATGACCAGTGCATAATTTAATGCAGTACCCAAAAGTGCAATAATAATCATAGCAGCAAATAACCTTGGCATAATCGCATTGACTTCAGAATTGTGAACCAACCACCCCAGGCCAGCATGTGCACCAATCATCTCTGCGGCAATCAACATAAGAAAGGCATGAGTGGCGCCTGTACGCACCCCAGTAAATATAATGGGTGCAGCTCCAGGCAATATGACTTTATTAAAAACAGTAAATTTATTCGCCCCCATTGAACGCGCGCTTTTGATAAATAATGGATCAATATTCCTCACACCAACAATTGTAGTAAACAGTACCGGCCATACCGTTGACCAGAAAATAATCGCCAGCTTAGCAACTTCACCAATTCCAAAAAATAAAATAAAAATGGGGAACAGAGAAAACGCATTAATCTGTCCGAACAGACGAAAAAGTGGTCTCAATTGGCGTGCCAGAGCTGGAAATACCCCACCTAACAAAAACCCCATTGGAACTGCCAACCCTACAGCCAGCACTAAACCGATAATCGTTCTTTGAAGACTAGCCGTAATATGCAGAAACAAAGAACCATCGCCAGCCAGTTTGGCAATCTCAAGAAATACTCTCGATAACGGTGGTATAAATTGACCGTTTATAATCCCAGTGCGTGGTAAAATCTCCCACAATAGAAAAAAAGTAACTAATCCTGAGATATCAATTAAACGACCAAAAAACTGTTCTGCGTGTTCTTTCATCCAGCTTTTTCTCCTTTCCTAATTGCTGCTGCCTCATCTATCAGTATTTTTACCGCATGATGTAAGCCATTTTCCACGCTATCACAATACTCAATACTGCGAGTTCCTTGTTCAGCCAGCTTTTCTTTGGCATGCTGCCCGATCCGCATAGTCAATACGGCCTGACAATCTTTAAGGGTACGGATAGTACTCTCGCGCTTGGCTTCTTCTTCACCGCATTCTTCCATGCCTGAGCAATACTTATGCACTGAACGCCTTTCCAGGAGCTTAAACTCACGCCCATCTCCTTGATAAATAATAAATTCCGCTGCATGCCCAAAATGCTGATCAACCAACTTCCCATATTTAGAGGTTACAGCAATTCGATACTGCCTTTGCGGTATTGCTGATTGAGCAGCAGCCTCATGATTTTGATTTCCGCACATCCTAAATTCACTTGACCGGTCTTCATTTAACAGCCCAATCGCGTCAGCCCGGCATTGTTTACAATGCCGCATTTGCTGAATATCAAGCTGACAAAGATTCCGCATATCATTAATCTCTTTCATGCTGGTTTGAGGGAAATATTCAAAGGCACTTCCCGGAGCAGGAATTAACGGCATAATGTTGGTAATAAATACTCCCAGTTCTTTCACCTTTCTAACTACTTCCGGGATATGATGATCATTAATACCCTTTACCATGACTATGTTAATCTTGACCAGGACATTATGTTCTGTTAAATATTTGATTCCAGACAACTGATTTTTGTAAAGAATTTCAGCAGCTTCCACCCCTTCGTATCGCTGCCCTTGGTAGTTTACAAATTTATATAGCTTTGCACCAATCTGCGGATCAATCGCATTCATTGTGACGGTTACATGATGGATACCTAGCTCAACAATCTCTGAAGCATATTCTGGCAGCAACAGGCCATTAGTGGATAAACAAAAAACAATATTGGAATCCACAGCCTTAATTTGTTCAATAGTTTGTTTGGTATATTGCCAGTCGGCCAATGCATCACCAGGTCCCGCTATCCCGACTACGGTGAGTTCCTGAATCTTTTCTTTGACCCAGCGATATTTCTCAAAAGCCAGCGCTGGTGTTAACACTTCACTGGTTACTCCCGGCCGGCTCTCATTGACACAATCAAATTTTCGATTGCAGTAATTACATTGAATATTACAGCTTGGTGCCACGGGCAAATGCATACGGGCAAATTGGTGATGCACTTCAACTGAATAACAGGGATGTTTACGGGTTTGCTCTAAAATATGAGCAGGTATATTGCCAGGGCAAAAGTTACTCATATCGTCACCTCTTTCTCTAACCTTCAGGATACCGATTATCTGCTAAAACTGAAGGCTGCAGAAATTTATTTTCTGCAGCCTTCAGTTCCAGCCTGATCAGCTCGTCATATTTATATACCTGCAGCCTTGCTGCGTACTTCGCCGGTTTCCATTGCCAGCAAATGATCTGCCCATTGTGCCGCCCATTCTCTTAGTTCTGAGGTAGTCAAAGGCGACGGAACTTTCGACTCGGTTGTTTCAATCACTTTTGTCGCTAATTTAGCATATATTTTAGCCTGTTCGGAATTAGGCGCTGCTTCAACAGAAGTCTTGCCTTGCAGTTCTGATTGAGTAACCGTTACAGACCGTGGAACATATTCCACAACACGGGTTTTCGTTCTTGCCACGAAATCATCGACAATATCTTTAGCATAAGGTGCATTGATTGAGTTGGCTATTAAGCCGCCCAGCAGAGCCCCACCGGAATTCGAATATTTTTGAATGCCCTTAAACAAATTATTAGCCGCATAGACTGCCATGAAGTCAGCAGAAGAAACGGTAAAAACATGTTCGGCAATCCCCTCACGAATAGGTACTGCAAATCCCCCGCAGACAACGTCCCCCAAAACATCATAAATGACTACATCAATATCCAGTTCATCATAGACTTTCAACTGTTTTAGCAGCTGCACTGCGGTGATAATGCCACGCCCCGCACACCCAACACCAGGAGCCGGTCCACCGGCTTCCACGCAATAAATGCCGTTAAAGCCTTTAAAAATAACATCTTCAGGTTTAACCTGGCTTTTTTCCCGTAAGGTATCCAGAACAGTGGGTATATAAGTGCCATCCCGCAAAGTATTGGTAGAGTCAGCTTTAGGATCACAGCCAAACTGCATGACTTTATAGCCCTGCTTTGATAAAGCTGCACTGATATTGGATGTCGTAGTCGACTTACCAATTCCACCTTTACCATAAATAGCAATTTGCTTAATTTTTTTACTCATTTTAAATTCCCCCTGAAAATAGTTTCAATTATTTCTGCTTTTCAATCTAAATGATGCATGCATCACATTACTGCATGGATAGTCTATCAAAGCAAAAACAGATAGACTAAAAAAGGCCAGAGAATTTTTTTCTTAAGAAAAAAACTCTCTGGCCTTTAGCTTATTTGCTAACCAGCCACTGATTTAAATGTCTTATTTAGCATTATACTCAAGTAAGAATAAAAGTGCAAGATATTTTTTGAGATTATTTTACTTGAATAAGATTCCCCTCATCCAATTTAAATATGGTGTCCGCCCTGTTGGCCAATACAGAATCATGAGTAACAATAATTACACCGGCTCCTTGATCCCGAGCCTGAAATAAAGCGTTCGCAACAATCTCGGCCAGTACGGGATCCAGGTCATTGGTTGGTTCATCGGCTAATAGAAGTGGTGGTTGCAGCAGAAGGGCTCTGGCTAATGATACACGACGCAGCTGGCCTAAGCTCAATTGCTGCGGTTTATGATTCAGACGATGCTCCAAGCCAAAATGAGTCAGCAACTCTTGCGCTCGTTCGGCGATTCCTTTTTCTTTTTTGGTAAACCATGCCGGTAAGACAACATTCTCAAGCACCGTGAGTGAGCTAATTAGGCGAGCTCGCTGAAAAACAAAGCCAAAATATTTACCCCGAATTTTTGCTTGCTTTTCTTGCTCCAAAGCACTGACCTCAATGCCATTAACGAATATCTGGCCGGAAGTCGGTGTTTGTAGTAAGCCCATAATCGATAGCAGCGTTGTTTTGCCACCCCCGGAATTGCCAGTAATAGCAATAGCCGTACCTTTATTGACAGACAGGGATATTTCCGATAGAATCAGGTCTTCTTCATAGTATTTACTTATTTTATGTAATTCCAATAATTTAGTCATATCGGTCTCCTATCAATCAAATTCTCCACGAGTCATTACCGTACCTGGGTCAGTTTTACTCCCTTGATAGGCGGGTAGCCAGGCTGCCAAAGCTCCTGATCCGGTATAAAATACAATAAGAGCTAATGACAGTAGGCCCATATACTGCCAACTAGGAGCAATAAATGGAAAAGATTGATAGGCCGATAGCGTCAGTAATGACGCTTTATACAATCCGCCTCCCAAGACAATTCCAGTGAGAGAACCGCCTAAGGCAATGGCAATGGTTTCACTCACAATAATAAAAGCTATATTACGACTAGAAGCGCCAAGAGCCAAGTAGAGCCCCCATTCGGCTTGACGTTCCCACGTTAATGTGTAAAACCGGGAAAAAAGCTGAAATAGTGAAGCAGTTACTGTAAGTATGCCAATTCCGCCTAGTAATAGCAGCAAAACTGTAAATTGATTATTAATACGATTCTTAATGTCAGCTGCGATAATAGCCCGTAAATTTCCTAGCCGCTGAACCTCTGCAGCAATATTTTCTACCTTGGCAGCATCATCAACCTGGAGCAAAATCGCTGATATCAGTTCCGTAGGCGCTCCCTGCTTCGCCCATACTTCACCTAAAAATACATCTTTACTGGCCACACGCCGTGCTTCTTCCATACTGACAAATAGAGAATAATCCAGAGATGTCCCTGTCTCTTCAGCAATGGATACAATACTGTACCATTTTCCTAAAATTGATATTCGATTTTCTGTCCATATTGGGATTTTTGCCCCAAGAATTACTTCGTTGTCTTTGAGTTCAGTTTTATGAAGCTTCTTCAGCCAGGGTTCAATAACCCAGTCACTTTCAGGATCATAACCAAGCATTCGATTCTGAGTACCAATATCATGGCAATCAGCACTCAAAGATTGCGTAAAGAACTGCGGAGTCGCCCTTCTAATTCCGGGTATGGACTGGATGGAGTTAAGGACGTTTTTAGACATATAGGTATGCTCGGTGGCTCCGCCAAACAATACCAGGCTAGGCTCCAATTTAACCGATTCCGGCACGATAACAATATCAGCGCCTAATCGTTGTTTGGATATTTCAATCCCGGAAGAAACCCCCTGATAAACAGTAACAACACAAAATATAATGGCTACGCCAATTGCGATTGCAATAACCAGTGCTAAACTCTGTAGCTTGCGATGCAAAATACTCTTCCAAACAAGTAATGTCATTCCACCTCCCCCTGTCGCGCTTTATAGGTCAGCCATAGTGTTAGGATTCCTGCTAAAGTCAATAAAGCTCCACCTATTGTTACAAAGAAAGTGGTTTTATGGCATCCACCACTACCAGGAGGACAAATGCCAATTGCCCATGGCTGAGGAATAATGATGATGATAATTCCCAATAGAAAAACAAGAAAGCTGGCTAGTGAGCGGCCTTCAAACGTTCGCAAAATTAACAAGCTTGCTGAAAAAATTACTGCCAATAAAGCAATAATAAACTCGGCCTGATAAGCAAAATGGCACTCCATGGGCATAAGCTCACCACCGCCAAGATCGATCCGCCCTGTACATATGGGAATAATCCTCGGCAAAAACAGCAGAGTAATGCTGATTATTATAGCGAACCAAGTTACTATTTTTTGACTCTTCATTTTTGCAAATACCTCCTAAGCAAGGTAATGATATAAGCTGATTTTGTTTGCAGAAGCTTCCTGCAGCTGTGATGTGTGCCCTGGCTGATGCTGATGATCAACAGGCGCTTTTTTAAATGGTGCCCGATTGATGCCGGTATGCAAAGCCACTATCCCAAGAAAAAAAATACCACAGCAATGAGCAAAAACTTTGATAAGTTCATTGATAACACCTCTCTTTAAAACGAATAGACTTTCTGCTTAATTCTCATCTTTATTACAGCATCGCTTCTTTTGAACACTTTTACCGTTATCAGCTTGCGAATCTTGATCAGCAGAATGACTTTCATTTTCCACTGTATATTGCTGCTCGCCAGATTCATGATGCGCCGCTGCCGGTAAAACGTTCATCAATAACGCAGACACAATAAGTACACCAACTACCCTTTTCATCATTGATCTTCCCTTCCACTCAAAATAATTTCTGCATTCAACAGATAGTAAAGATAAACACTTTTTGCTGCATCATCGAGAAATAAAAAGACTGGAATCATTCCGTAGAATGAATTCCAGCCTTTAGTTTTCCTAATCAGCTCAAATATTTTTATAGCTATAATAATCTATACACCTTAAGGTGTCAATAGTTCTAAAAGACAATTATCCTTGAAAAACTGGTAAGTTATTATTATAAAATAGAGCAAATTGACCAACGATATGGCCAATTTGCTCTATAATCGGATTGCTTACTGTTTCATTGCTGCAGAATAAACTTTAGAATTTTGCAATTAGCACAGCGCGCAGATAATCATAATCATTAATACTGCTGGCTTTATCATCAACTGAAACATAATAAGTTTCACCAACTAAATTTTTACTGAACGCGTAACGATATGACAGTCCTAAAACCGAATATTTATCTTGTGTAAAGGTTGTATCAAAAGTCGTCAGGCCTGTAGAAGCGGCTGCAGTACCTGGCAATCCTTGCTGTTGGTTGTCTAAGGCCAATGCATTTTTCCCGACAGAAGTATACTGAAGCTTTACATTATGCTGACCTTTCTTAACCAATGCTTGATCGCCTAGTACAGCATAAGTTGTCCAGCTTATATTTTTATCGGTGGCATAATCCGCATTGTTTTTACTAAATTCACCACTTAATGATACTTTAGGCGTAAAGTTGTAAATAAAGTTGCCAAAATATAGTTGTGCAATATCTTTGCCAAAAGAAGTCACTGCACCATTAACATCCACAGTATATGGCGTAACTGCCCCTGCATGATCCTGTAAACTAAAATAGCCAACACCATATTTTAGTTTCCCAGATTCAGTTTTCAACTCAACTGAAGCGATATCCTTTTGATCTACTAAACGCCCCCAGTTTACGGCTGTATCAACGCTGCCAATTTTTCCACCAAACTTCACACCGTCAAAGCTAAACGCACCTGCATCAACAATGCCACTGCTAATTCCAACAACTAACGGCTGACGACCAATATTTGCATTAACCGCACCAAGTTTACTGGCCAGCCACACTCGATCAATTCCAGCTGAATTGGATGCAGTGGTGCTATTTGCTCCAGCCGTATTCCAAGTATTATTACGTAATAATCCTGCCGTTCCTTTAGTTGATTGATAAGGATTTACAGTGACAAAGCGAAGATTTAATGTGCTCTTTTCATCAACATTAGCCTTGGCATCCAGGCGCAGACGATATTGGCCACTGCTTGTCTTGTCAGAGTCAGCTTCATCGTCTTTTGCAGTATAACGTGTGCTAAAATCAGCGTTGAAATCCACTTTCGACTTTGATTCAAGCTTAGTAACCCGTACACCCAGACCATTCAATTCATCAGCAAATTCTGCCGATAATTGTTTAATAACGACTTGGTTCTCCTGATTGGCTTTATTAGCTTTTGTTAATGCATTGGCTACAATTTGCGCCAATTCATATCTCGTCAATGTTTTATCACCACGATAAGTGCCATCACCATAACCGTCAATAATGCCAGCTTGCGCTAATTTAGCCACAGCATCATACGCCCAATGTTTTGCCGGAACATCTTCAAATGGACTGGCTGCCGCAAATCCCGGTATCGCAGCCCCAATAATAAGTGCTGATACAAGCGTTGAAATAATTTTTCTATTCATAAAAAAATCCTCCTTAAGATTAGTAAATTTGAGATACTTTGAGTTCCCTTGTTGCCTCAAAGCCACTTATCCATGTCTGTAATCTCTTCATATGATCATTGAAAAACGGTTGTTTTCAGAAATTTCATTCTGCACTACTGTTACCTGCTTGATAATGTAACACAATAGAAGTATACTTAAATTACAGCACGCGAAAAGAACGATTTATCGTAGACTTCTTAGCGGGTTCTTTGCGAGAGTGGTCGCTAGCGAAGCCTTTTGTCTAATCGCAGGTTGTACGAATGAGACGTAACTGTATTTTGATTCTTCAATCAAAATTATAGTTTGCGTCTCGTTTTGTCTTTGTGTTTGATGTAATGATCATGGTAGACATTACATCAGTACGGTAAGCTCTTAGCTGCATAACGGTGTCATAATTTGTCCTCCTTATTTTTTTACTGGTTTACCATCTCCAGACCAATCTGCCTGAATGATTGAGTATAGTAAAAGCAGCAATATATTTTAGCTGATCTGAGTTTGGCTGTATCACCTCCTTGCCAACTCATCAACAGTACTAACAAATTCCCCGAAAAACTTAAAGGCTAAGAACGCTCTTCGAGCGGTCTTAGCCTTCAGTGATCCCTGACCAGCATGATTAAATTTCGTCATTAAGGATACATGTCAATTATTAAAATCATTGTTTGCCAGAAACGACAGCAGTTATATGATAAGTAAATGATTCCATTTTAATGTGGCAAACTTATTTATGTGTTGAAACTATAATCCCGTAAGAAAAGTAATTATTTATATACCATCCCCATAAATACCTTCAAGTTCGTGAACGCGTCTCTTTTCTGTCTTTTCAATTTGCTCAACTTGCCCATTGTCCAAGCGAATAACCAATTGGCCGTACTGAATGGCCTGTAATTCGGCTGTAATCTTGCCTTGTAACGGATGTTTCTTTTGCGGTTTGTCATAATGAATATACCCCGCTTCTCTGCTTTTAGCTGATATAATAAATTTCTCTGTTTTTTCGATTTTAACTACATGACCATCTTGTACTGTAAGAATTAAATAACCAGTGTGGACCGTGTTTAAAAAATGAATAATAATATCTAATACTTGTGAGGGTAGAGGTCTGACCGGATTACTTTCACTCCGCCCTCCTCTTGATTCTGTTGTGGTTTTCTTTCTTGCAGCCGAAAATTCTGTCATACTCTATATCCTCCCCATAATTAAAAAATGACAAAGGTATGGTTCATTAGATAACCCGTCCCTTTGCCTTCAGTTTTTTACTGATCAGCTTTTAGCTTGTATTAAATTTGATAAACTGTAGTTTACATGAGAAAGATACAACATGGAAATTGCTTCATTCACCCCAACTCCTTAAGATTGAAATCTGCAAGCTTATCCTTTAATGAACTCCATGAACGATTAGCAAAAATAAGCGGTACTCCCTGAGATTTTGCTGTCTGTTTAATATTATTTGTTGTAATATGATTGACATAGTCAATAAAAACGACGATTAAAGCCACCGAAATCGGTAATTTTATTTTCTTTTTATTGGCTACCTTCCTGCCTGTCATGTGCTCAATATTTGTTATCCCCAATTGTTGCAGGTTTTTTTCAATATGACCCAAATGATCTGCCCCGACAATCATCACTGCCATGCACGCCCCTCCTTTAGCTTCTGCAGCATTTTGCTAAGTATTTCTGAGCCTTAGTGTCAAAATAAATAGCCGGTATGCCTACCAAATAGGATGACATGCCGGCCTCTGGTTATTCCAGTCAGCTTGAAAATAAATAAAGGCTAAAAGCATCTTCCTGCAAGAAGAACACTTTTAGCCTTCAGTCTTTCTGATCAGCTTGTTGCTTATTAGATTATTTATCGTAATTAAAGCATCTTTTATCTCTTTTGTCAAGCAAATTATTGTGTCGTATGAAAGCGCGCAAAAAGCAGTCCTAATAAATGTTAAATTAGAACTACTTTGTTAAAATCCGCATCAGAAACCTTATTTCATAAGTTTACTGCTTGATATATGTAGGGATAGAATATGCATACAGTTCTTTGTTGATATCAACATGCTCGGGTACGTAAAGAATACTATGATCAGATATTCGCTGCACCGCACCAATCAGAATATAGCAGACGCCATTAAGAAAATCACCGATACGCTGTTGTGTAGCTTGATCTACATTCTCATAATTGACAATAATGGCTTCTTTAGCTTTTAAGCGATCTGCCAAAACTTTTGCATCATCAAAACTCTTCGGTGTAGCAATAAACAATTTCAAGTCAGTAGCAGCATTACTATGTACAGTAAGATTAGGTCTTGCCAGTAAGTTTTCGGAAGCTTGCACTTCAGTTTCTTCAATTGGCATCAAAAAATTCGTCAGCTTATGAATTAGGCCGCCAGTCATTTTTTTCGCCTCCAGACATACTTCATTTTATTCACCAGTTTTTGGTAAATATTCGACAACTTATTGGCTTTTCCTGCATGTTCTGGAAAATAAATTAACATTATTCTTCACATTTAGCACACCTTGTCATACCATGGGTAAGAACTTGCTCACTTCGACTATTATTGCGATACACAGTGACTCCTTTACAACCAGATTCATAAGCCTGCTTAAAAACTTTTGCCACATCTGCTTGAGTCGCGTGATACGGTAGATTAACAGTTTTTGATACTCCATTGTCAGTAAAACGCTGGGCGGCCGCAAGATGAGCAATATGCCATGCCGGCTCAATCTCATGCGCTGTTGCCAGTACAGCTTGAACAGCCAATGGTAAATCGGTATTTGCTATACTGCCATCGCGCTCAATCACTGCTGACACAGTTTCACTTAATAAGCCACGCTCACTCAGATAGCGCAATACAATAGGGTTACTGCTAATCAGAGTGCTACCTTCAAGAACTCTGCGTGTCACTGACAAGGCAAACAGTGGCTCAATACCACTGGAACATTGCGCAATTAAGCTGATACTACCAGTAGGCGCAATCGTACTTACAGTCGCATTACGCATAGCGGTATACCCCTGTACAGCAAATATGCTGCCATTGAAAGCAGGAAAATTGCCCCGCCGCAAAGCTATTGCACTAGACATAAGCCTGGCTTCAGTTGTTAAGAATTTCATAATATTGGCAGTAAGCTCTACCGCTTGCTCACTAGCATACGGAATATCTAGCAGAATAAACAAATCTGCCAACCCCATAATGCCTAAGCCGATTTTTCGAGTTAATTTGCTTTGTTCTGCTACAAGATTTAATGGATAATGATTGATGTCAATGACACTATCCAAAAACTTCACAGCCGTTCTAACCGTGTTACGCAATTTGTTATAATCGAGTTCGATTCCATGCTTTGTTGCCTTTATCATTTTTGCCAAATTAATTGACCCTAGATTGCAGGACTCATAAGGCAGCAAGGGTTGCTCGGAACAGGGGTTGGGACTTTCAAATGCTCCAAGCAGCGGGGTCGGATTGGCTTTATTGACTGTATCTAAAAAAAACAAGCCCGGCTCACCATTTTCCCAGGCCATTTCTGTCAACCTGTCATAAATAGTCCGGGCTTGCACTGAATTCACAGCTAGTTTAGTACGAGGATTAATTAGCTCAAACGGTAAATCAGCGTCAACTGCCGCCATAAATTTATCGGTAACAGCCACCGATAAATTAAAGTTATTCAAAACATTCCGCTGGTGTTTGACGCTGATAAATTCCATAATATCAGGGTGATCGACGCGTAAGACAGCCATATTAGCCCCACTGCGCACTGCCCCTTGTTTGACAACCTGGGTTGCCAGATTATAAACATGCATAAAGGAAATTGGTCCACTAGATGTATTGCCGGTTGCCGCAACCTGATCACCTTTTGGGCGGAGACGTGAAAATGAAAACCCAGTGCCCCCTCCGCTCTGATGAATCAAAGCAGTATTTTTCAAGGTTTCAAAGATAGCTTCAAGCGAATCCTCAATTGGCAAGACAAAGCAGGCAGCCAGCTGACCATTCGACTTGCCTGCATTCATCAGTGTCGGTGAGTTAGGAAGAAACTCTAATGAAGACATGAGTTGATCATACTCTGCTGCTGCACGGCTAGCATCACCGTCAAATAAAGCCTCGGCTTGTGCAATGGTTTGAGCAACCCGCTTAAACATGGCTTCAGGTGTCTCGTTATCCATTAAATAACGCGCCTTGAGTACTGCCATAGCCTCCGGTGTAAGCATATGAAAGCCTCCCTTATGCATGGATTCTTTACTTAGCCTTTGTCTGTATTCTTACGTTCACGGTTACGAACATTGCGGTCAAGAATAGTCTTACGCAAACGAATGCTATGTGGTGTTACTTCGACCAACTCATCTTTATTGATATACTCTAATGCTTGTTCCAAACTGAGAATACGTGGTGGTGTCAGACGAATAGAATCGTCCGCTGAACTTGAACGCATATTGGTTACATGCTTTTTCTTGCAAGGATTTACGTCCATATCTAATTCACGGGAATTTTCCCCAACAATCATACCTTGATAAACAGCTTGACCTGGCACAATAAATATTACACCACGATCTTGTACCGTATTAATACCATAGGCCGTTGTTTCACCATCTTCGAAAGCTACGAGAGCACCACGGCTCCGTCCTGGTATATCGCCTTTAAAAGGAACATAGCCATGGAAAATGTGATGCATAATCCCATTTCCTTTTGTATTGGTTAAAAACTCGGAACGGAAACCAATCAAGCCACGAGCAGGAATAATAAACTCCATACGTAAGTAGCCGGCTAATTCAGTCATATTGACCAACTCGGCTTTCCGGGTTCCTAATGATTCCATGACTGCTCCCATAAACTCTTGAGGAACATCAATCGTAAGAGCTTCCATTGGCTCACAGCGTTGACCATTAATAGTCTTGTAAATAACTTCTGGTTTACCAACCTGCAATTCAAAGCCCTCGCGGCGCATTGTTTCAATCAAAATTGATAAATGCAATTCACCACGGCCTGAAACCTTAAAAGTATCCGCACTATCAGTCTCTTCAACCCGTAAGCTCACATTGGTTTCAACTTCTTTAAATAAGCGGTCACGCACATGACGGGAGGTAACAAGATTTCCCTCGCGACTGGCGAAAGGACTGGTATTAACACCAAACATCATGGCAAGGGTTGGCTCATCAATATTAAGAGTTGGCAAAACTTCAGGATTTTCAGGGTCAGCAATGGTATGACCAATACTCACATCATCAAGACCTGTTACTGCAATAATATCACCAAGTCCGGCTTCTTTAACTTCAACCCGTTTTAAACCTTGATAAGTATATAGCTTGCCGATTTTGCCTTTTGTTTCAAGATCACCATTTAATACTAATACATTCTGCCCATTATTGACACGTCCGCGAATAACACGGCCAATTGCGATACGGCCTACATAGTCATCATAGTCAAGGGTAGTGACCATAATTTGCAATGGTCCTTCCAGCTCTCCTTGAGGTGCCGGAATTTCTTTAATTAACAACTCGAATAATGGTTTCAAATCAACAGACTCATCATCCATAGAAAGTTTTGCAAAACCATCCCGTGCCGCAGCATAGACAACAGGGAAATCTAATTGATCATCATCCGCTTCCAACTCAATAAACAGCTCAAGAACTTCATCAACAACATCTTCAACCCGTTGATCTGGGCGGTCGATCTTATTGATAACAACAATTGGCTTGAGTTTTTGTTCTAAAGCTTTGCGCAAAACATATTTAGTTTGCGGCATTGGCCCTTCGAAAGCGTCTACTAACAGTAAAACGCCGTCGACCATGTTAAGAACCCGCTCTACCTCGCCACCAAAATCAGCATGGCCTGGAGTATCGACAATATTGATCTTTATATCATCATACATAATGGCAGTATTCTTAGATAAAATGGTTATTCCGCGCTCACGCTCCAGATCATTTGAATCCATGACGCGTTCTGCTACTTGTTCGTTCGCCCGAAATACGCCACTCTGTCTCAGCATTGCATCAACTAAAGTTGTCTTTCCGTGGTCAACGTGCGCGATAATTGCGATGTTCCGTAAATCATTCCGTTTCATAAGAAACCTCCTAAATAAAGAAAAAGGATGTTGTACCTTGACATCATCCTTTTTAGTGTACATATACAGACCACTATATTATACTACTGGCTGACTGTCAATTATAAACAATCTTTTTTATCCATATTGCCAATTATCTGATAATCAGTCTTATAAATCATTCATTAATTTCTTGAGATATTTCTGCACTTTCTCAAGCCTGATAAGAGCTTCAGACAATTTACTTGGATTAGCGGCAACTAAGTTTATGAGCTGCTTACGTTGTAATTGGTATTCCGCATCGTATTGAATTAAATAGTCTTCGAGTTCTTTGACCGCAGGCTCCAATGAAGCCAAATCAGTTTGCTCAATATGCCATTCACGGCCATTAATGACCGCAACATCACCATATTGAGGAATATAAGCAGATAGATTCAAACGTTCTTTGATAATTTCTGCAAACGGTTCAGAGGCACTCGACTCACCATGTACCAAGAAGATATTCGCTGGTTTTGGCTCGGCGAAATGTCCCAGCCAGTCAAGCAGTTGTTCTTGATCGGCATGTGCGGAGAATCCTTCCAGGTTATAAATCTGTGCTCTGACACTGATCTCTTCACCCATAATTTTAACCCGTTTTATACCTTCAACAAGTCTCCGACCCAGACTGCCCTCTGCTTGATAGCCTACAAATAATACACTGCTCTCTTCCCGCCAAAGATTGTGCTTTAAGTGATGAAGAATCCTTCCTGCATCCGCCATTCCGCTTGCTGAAATAATGATAGCCGGTTTATCAAGATGATTCAGCGCTTTCGATTCATCGGCAGTTTTTGTAAACATAAGCTGCGGCAAAATTAATGGGTTGCTGTTGTCTTTGACCAGCATATCATAAGCTTCACTATCATACTCTTGAGTGTTATGCATGAAAATATCGGTTGCCGATATAGCAAGCGGGCTGTCAATGATAACAGGTATATCTGAAATTTTCCCAGCTTTCAATAATTTATGCAAATAATATAGCAATGCTTGTGTTCTTCCGACCGCAAAAGAAGGAATGATGATATTGCCGCCGCGTGCTACCGTATCGTTGATAATTTCGGCCAGTTTTTCTTCTTTATCGTAATGAAGATGAGTACGATTGCCATAAGTGGACTCAGTAATAATATAATCAGCTTCTGTTATAAAGGTTGGATCTTTAATGATCGGCTGATCCGGCTGGCCCAGATCACCAGAGAATAGCATTTTTATAGTTTTACCGTTTTCAGTAATATTAACTTCAACAATCGATGACCCTATAATATGGCCCGCATCTCTAAACCGAACCGTCAATTCTGGTGATAGCTCCAATTCCTGATCGTACATCACAGGTGAAAACTGCTGTAGGCAGTTATAGGCATCCTCAATGGTGTATAAAGGCTCAATATGCTTCTTACCCGCCCGTTGCCCTTTGCGATTTGCAATTTCGGCATCAAACTCTTGTATGTGCGCACTATCAGGCAACATAATATTGCATAGTTCTGCTGTTACTTTTGTTGCATAAATGGGTCCTTTAAAACCATGCTTACACAATTTGGGCAATAATCCACTGTGATCAATATGGGCATGGGTAAGCAATACACAATCCAATGAGGTAGTATCAAAGGCAAAATCACGATAGTTTAATGCTCTAACTGGTTTTGACCCCTGAAACATTCCGCAGTCAACCAATATTTTTTTTGAACCAACTTCCAATAAAAAGGATGAGCCGGTAACCATCTTAGCTGCTCCTAAAAATGTTAGTTTCATGATATTCCCCCTTTGTCTAATTATGTCATTCTATTCCACATGACACACGAAATCCCCTGCAAAAACAGCGAGGCCAAGGCCTCGCTGTTTTTTATGGCTCACCTAGTGTGCGAACTTCAGGATATAACATAACACCATGCTTTTCATGTACGCGCCGCTGAACCTCTTTGATAAGATTCAGAACGTCTTGAGCCGTTGCTCCACCAGCATTAATAATAAAGCCCGCGTGTTTCGGTGAAACCTGAGCTCCGCCTATGGTTAGCCCTTTTAGTCCTGTCTGCTCAATCAGCGTACCAGCAAAATGACCCGGAGGTCTCTTAAATGTACTGCCAGCACTAGGAACCTCCAGAGGCTGCTTGGTTTCACGCTTTGTAGTGAAATCGCCCATTTTGCTGCGTATTAATGTGTGCTCACCATTTTGAAAGGCTAACTCCACCTCACAAATAGTGCAGTGATTTTCATGGAAAATACTATGCCGATAAGAGAATTGCAATTCTTCTTTATTAAAGCGCTGAATGCTCCCATCTTTACAGACAGCCGTCACTGAAACGACAATATTACTCATTTCACCTTCATAAGCGCCTGCATTCATAAATACAGATCCGCCAATACTGCCGGGTATACCAACAGCAAATTCCATGCCCGCTAAGCCAAGCTCTGCAGCATAACGTGATACATCACATAACAAAGCACCCGCACCAGCAAACACATGATGACCTTCATGGCGGATATAGGACATTTCCTTAGCAAATTTCAATACTAGCCCGCGTATTCCACTATCCAAAACCAATACATTGGATCCATTTCCGAGAACTGTAACAGAAATATTATATTCTTGCGCAAGCTTTAATAGTTCGGCAATTTCCGCTATCGATGACGGCAATACAAAATAATCCGCTGGGCCACCAATTCGAAAAGTTGTATGATTGGCTAATGGTTCATCAATGAACAGTCGTTCACAGGGAATTATTTTTTTGATTTTTGATAAGAATTCTTTATTCTTTTGCAAAAAAACTCATTCCTTCGGCGACCGAGTCACCAATTATTTTGTATATATCTCCCATAACACGCTGAAAACGCATATGAGCCTGCATGAAATCACGTGCTTTACTGTTGAGAACAAGTAAGTCATACATCTTTTGTAATTGGTCAATTTTCGCTTTGTCTTCCGGCTTACCGGACATCATTTCGTATTCGAGTTCCATTTGTTTGGTGATAAACTCTCCAACCATTTTTTTCGCTTGTTCGTCAGTATCGACAAGTTTTTTTGCAGCTAAAAAAGTGCGGTATTCTTCCGAGTTTTGCAGCACCTTAGCTAAATCATGAGCTTTATCGTATGTATTCATTTTAAACCTCCGTTTACACCAATTATCCTATGCGGCTATTTAATTTTTAATACTTCGAGCCTGTCTTCTTACATTCACTTTATTGGGCCTTTACTAAAGATAAGTAGAGTTCCTGCATCGTTCGGGCATCAGCGGCTTGCGTGCCGGCCGATTCACAAATAATGCGCGGTGTGTAGTTATGCGCTGCACAAACTTCGATGAGAGGTTCATAAGGCGGACCAAATGGATCGCTAAAAGTCCAGTGGCGCTTCTCGCCAGCTTTTGTAAACTCAATTTTACTAAAATGAATATGCAAATTTTTAGCAACATCTGCCCCTAACACTTCACCAACCCGCTCAAATATCTGAGCAAATTCAGCACGGGTGGTATATCCCCCTCCGCTTACTGCATGCATATGACCAAAATCAACGGCTGGCATAACCCATTGTGACATTTTACATAGCTCAAGAACTTCTTCCAAATTACCTAGTTGATTTTGTTTCCCCATTGTTTCTGGCAACAGGTAAATACCGGTCAGTCCACGCTCCTCAATAATCTCTAGAACAGCAGCAAAAGCTCGCTTTGCACGCTCCATGGCCGCTTTCCGCTCTTGCTTACCAGGTCCGCCGATGTGGAAAACAATCCGTTCTGCCCCCATCCAATGCGCAACCTCTAAGCTTTTGATGAAATGCTTTTGCGTATTTGCGGCAATACCCTCATCGTCAGTAGCTAAGCTTATGTAATATGGAGCGTGAATACTTAAGCTTATTCCATAATTAGCTGCCTGTAAGCCAATTGCTTGCGCTGTTTGTTCTCTGATATTGACGCCTCGACTACATTGATATTCATAGGCAGATAAATTTAATCCTGCCAACCATGCTGGAATATCTACCGATGCACTCTTTCCACTATTATAGAAAGCATCCGGATTACCGGCAGGTCCAAATTTTGCTAACATGTTTAACATCCCACCATCTTTACCAAATAAAATACCGGTTTTAACATAAGCGAGGATAACTTAACTGACGCAAAGCTTCATACACAACAATAGCGGCTGCATTGGATAAATTAAGCGATCTGGCATCATCCAACATCGGTATTCTAATGCAGTTTTGGCGGTTCATATCAAGAATTTTCTCAGGTAATCCGGCAGTTTCTTTCCCAAAAACCAACAGATCATCAGCCGTAAATTGTACATCAGAATAAGGTCTGCTAGTCTTCGTAGTATTAAAATAAAAATTATGATTGGCATATTTGGCGACAACTTCATCAAAATTTTCATGGTAATGAACCTTTACCAAGTGCCAATAATCAAGCCCCGCTCTTTTCAGATAGCGATCATCCACTGAAAAGCCCAGCGGTTTTACTAAATGCAGTTCACAACCAGTTGCAGCACACAATCTGGCAATATTGCCAGTATTCCCTGGTATCTCTGGTTCGACTAGTACGATATGCATCAAATCACCCCAATATATCGCTTACAAAAAGCATACCCCAAAAAGGGGTATGTAAAACAATTCCACAAACTAAAAGTGAAATCCTACCCAGTCAGGCAGGATTTTTTGCACACTGTTCCTTATCAGGCAATTACTTGTTAAGCAGCCTCAATGCAGCTCTTGTCATAATCTCTACTCCAAGTGCTAATGAGTCCTCATCAATATCAAACTTAGGATGGTGCTGCGGATAAACAATACCTTTTTCTGAATTCCCGGAGCCGACAAACAGCATCATCCCCGGTATCTTTTGTAAATAGCAAGAAAAGTCTTCACCAGCCATAACCGGCTTAATCGCAATGATTTGTTCTGGCTCAAGTACTTCCCTGGCTGCTTCTACAACAACATCGACGATTTGCGGATGATTGACAACAGGCGGAAACCCAAATTTCTTTTCAATAATGCACTGTGCGCCACCTGCCTGGCTGATGCCTTGCGCAATGGCCTCAATCTGGTCAAAAATTTGCAGACGCAAACTATTTTCAAAAGAGCGAACCGTTCCTTTGATAACAGCAGTCTCAGGAATCACATTAAAAACTTCACCCGCTTTAAATAATCCCACCGATACCACTGCATTTTCAAGCGGATCGACTCTTCTGCTAATGATCGTATTTAATGCTAAAACAATTTGCGCTCCTATTAAAATAGGGTCTATAGTCTGATGCGGCATTGAACCATGTCCGCCGCGTCCTTTTACCGTAATCGTGAACTCATCAGGTGCCGCCATCAGGCGATCATGCGATATGCCGACCGTACCGGCAGCAAGCGTTTGCCATAGATGTGTGCTGATGATTGCATCTACCCCTGTTAAAGCGCCCTCCTGGATAAGTGGTGCCGCCCCTCCTGGAACTTCTTCTTCACAAGGCTGAAAAAGTAATCTGACAGAACCTGCAAGATTCCCCCTCATTTCGTTCAGAACTTTTGCTGATCCAAGCAGCATGGCCATATGCCCATCGTGCCCACAAGCATGACTAACGCCGTTATTAATCGACTGATACGGCTGTTCGCATTCGTCCTGAAGTTTCAAGGCATCCATATCCGCTCGTATAGCAATTGTTTTCCCTGGCAGAGCCCCAACAATATCAGCAATGACTCCGGTGTTGGCAGCCGGCCTAGGTCTTAAACCTAAAGCTTCCAACTCGGATAAGACTTTTTTCTGCGTGTTATACTCTTGGCCGCTTAGCTCGGGATAAGTATGAAAATACCGGCGCAACTCAATCACAGACGCAGTATGCTTTTTAACTAATTCACTTATATCCGGCATATGAACCCCTCCCTTGCCCTTCATCATGTTGCTATTATTTCCCTAATTAAAACTAAATACTAGCTTTATTGACAAAATCCTCTTTCAGAAAGCCATAAAAATATCCCTAAAGCAGCCTTTAGGGATATTTCATGTGAATTGATTATTTCAATACGGCGCCAGTACTTGCCGAGGTAACAAGTCTGGCATATCGGGAAAGATAACCGGTGGTTACTTTGGGCTTAGGTTGAGACCAAGCAGCCTTACGAATAGCCAATTCTTCATCGCTGACTAAGACTTCCAGCTTACGACCTGGAATATCAATAGCAATCATATCGCCTTCTTGTACGAGTGCAATAGTCCCCCCCTCCATAGCCTCTGGGGATACGTGCCCAATACAGGCGCCTCGGGTAGCACCACTAAAACGGCCATCCGTCAAAAGTGCAACCTTAAGTCCCATTCCGGCAATTACGGCGGTCGGATTTAGCATTTCCCTCATACCGGGACCACCTTTGGGTCCCTCATAACGGATAACAACCACTTCACCATCAAAAACTTTTTTGGCCAGGATGGTCTCAATGGCTTGATCTTCAGAGTCAAATACCCTTGCTTTTCCTTTAAACACAAGCATATCTTCCGCTACAGCACTCTCTTTAACCACCGCTCCATCGGGAGCAAGATTTCCTTTAAGAATGGCAATTCCACCCTTGTTGCGGTATGGCGTCTCGACAGATTTTATGACTTCTGAATCATTGATTTCAGCTGCTTCAATGCGATCGGCAATTGTACCATCAATCGTTAAGGCATCCGTATGGATAATCCCGCGTTCAGATAAGGCTTTCATAACCGCTGAAATCCCGCCAGCTTCGTTTAAATCCTGAATATGATGAGTCCCGCCAGGACTAAGTTTAGTGATATAAGGAGTCTTTGCACTAATGCGGTCAAACAACTCTAACGGCAATTCCAGTCCAGCTTCATGAGCGATTGCAGTTAAATGCAGTACTGTGTTCGAAGAACCCCCGATGCCCATATCAACAGTAATCGCATTTTCAAATGCTTTCATTGTCATAATATCGCGTGGTTTGCGGTCTTTGGCAATAAGCTCAAGAATAATTGCACCTGCTTGTTTTGCCAGCATCCGGCGTGCACCAAACTGGGCTGCTGGAATTGTTCCATTGCCGGTAATTCCCATCCCCAACGCTTCAGTTAAACAGTTCATTGTATTTGCTGTAAAGAGCCCAGCACACGATCCACAGCCTGGACAAGCTGATTTTTCCATAGAATCAAGCTCTTCTGCCTGTATCTTGCCTGCCTCAAATAAACCGGCCGCCTCAAACATGTTGCTTACACTAATATCTTTGCCCTTATAACGGCCAGCCATCATAGGCCCGCCGCTTACTACAACACAGGGAATATTGATACGAGCCGCAGCCATTAACATCCCGGGGACAATTTTATCACAGTTGGGTATGAGGACTAATCCGTCAAAAGCATGACCAGTGGCAACAGCTTCAATGGAGTCAGCAATTAACTCACGGCTGGCTAATGGATATCTCATGCCTTCATGACCCATAGCAATCCCATCACAAATACCGATTGCCGGGAATTCAACTGGAGTTCCCCCTGCCGATGCAATACCAAGCTTCGCTGCATCAGCAATATTCCTTAGGTGAATATGCCCAGGTATAATTTCATTAAAAGCATTGACTACCCCGATAATTGGTTTTTCCAAGTCTTGTGGTGTATACCCCATTGCATAAAACAATGCACGATGTGCAGCACGTGTCGAGCCTTTTTTTACGATATCGCTCCTCATAAATCCCCCACCTCAATGTTTTTCAACTTTATTTTCTAATGTTTTGATTAATAGTGTTAATACCTGATTGACGGGTGTTGCGACCCCTAATTTCAAGCCTTCGTCAACAACGGCTCCGTTGATGCTATCAATCTCAGTTCTAGTACCACGCTCAATATCCTGGCGCATCGATGATTTATTAGAAGAAGTGGCCTGAGCCACCTTAAACGCTAGCTCCATTGGGTCAGCTAAAAACTTAATATTTTTCTGCTGGGCGATTTGAACCAATTCATGAATGGCTAACGCCATAAGCTGTTTTGTATCAGACTGTGCTAGAAGCTGCCCATTCCTTAACGCGGTAATCGCAGTAATCGCATTAATCCCAACATTAACAGCCAGTTTAGTCCAGATGATACTTTCAATATGATCACTTAACTGAATGTCAATTCCTGCAGTTATAAAGACCTCGGCAAGCTTTTGTGTTCGTGACGAAATGGTACCGCCAATTTCACCGATCGTCACTTCACCCACATTACTGACCGCGATATGCCCCGGTCCTAATGCATAACAGCCATAAGAGGTTGTCCCGGCAATAACCTTATCTGCTCCTACAATCCTGCTTATTTTTTCAATATTGCCAAGTCCATTCTGCAAGGTCAGCACAACTGTATCAGCAGCAACCATGTGAAGGCACGATTGCAAAGCCTGTTCAGTATCATACGATTTAACAAAAAGCAATAATAAATCGGTATGACCAGTATGGGCTGTATCAGTCGCGGCCTTGACTTTAACAACAGTCTCGGATGAATCAGGGTGAGTGATGATAAGCCCGTTCTCATTAATGGCTTGAACATGATCACACCGTTTATCAACTAATAGCACATCTTGGCCGCACTGTGCCAATAGAGCCCCAAACAAGCTCCCCATTGCACCGGCACCGACTATTGTTATTTTCATTTGTAAACTCCCTAATAGATTCGGCCGAGTTGATCTTTATTTAAGCCGAAAGTATGCTCAGGCCCTGGAAACACTCCGTCTGCTACTTCTTGAGCATAGCTGTTAAGTGCTTCAACAATTTGCCCATTTAATTGCGCATACTGTTTGACAAACTTCGGCGTAAACTTGTCATACATACCCAATAGATCTTGCATAACCAATACTTGGGCATCACAGGCCGGACCAGCTCCAATACCGATAGTTGGGATGGCAACTTTTTCAGTGATAAGCTGGGCAATAGGGGCAACAACACACTCCAGTACAAGTGCAAAAGCTCCTGCCTGCTCAAGATGAAGCGCATCTTCTACTAACTTTCTGGCGATCTCGGTATCTTTACCCTGAACTTTAAATCCGCCAAGCTGCGTCGCCGTTTGCGGCGTTAATCCAATATGACCAACAACGGGAATACCGCCTTTAACCATTTCACTCACAATGTCTAACACATTGGAACCGCCTTCAAGCTTTACAGCATCAGCTCCACCTTCCTGGATGATACGGTTGGCATTACGGATTGCTTCGCTGACACTGACATTGTAGGAACCAAAAGGCATATCACCGACAACAAAAGTATTTCTAGCACCACGCACAACAGGCTTAATATGATGAAGCATATCTTCCATGGTAACTGGAACTGTACTATCGTAGCCAAGAACAACCATTCCAAGTGAGTCTCCTACGAGTATCATCTCAATCGGCGTCTTCTCCACAATACTGGCAAACGTATAGTCATATGCGGTTACCATCCTGAATTTTTTCCCTTGTGCTTTAAGTTCTTTGAATTGGGGAATGGTCAACTTTTTTTTCATCAAAATAGCTGCCTCCTATAACTGTATATCATTAGTATGATATCGAGTAGTGTACACTACTCGAATCTAGATTATTATTCAATAAACATTACAAAATTCCTGCTGTTTTTCGACAAATGCAACCACAAAGTGTAACAGGTACAAACTACAGCAACGTCTATGCCATGTGCTTGCAAACAGTCTGGCTGTTTATTCGTAAAAATCTGTTGCATTAGAATAAAATTACACGAACCACTATTAAAAATAGTGTATAATAAAATTATCTTACAAAAAGTGTGCTGGTCAATTTAGCCATTTTTTGACGGATAATCGAAAACCGCATAATTATTTGAATCTACAGCTAGGGCAAAACCTGCGCACAGGAGGGAATTAAACCGGGGAAACCACCCCTTCTTTGCTTTATGCTTAGAAGGGTATTTTTATTAGGGAGGCTGTTATGTCAAAACGCATTGGAGTAATCGGAATTGTCATTGATAATCCAAAACTAAATTCTGATCAAGTCAATCGAGTGATTAGCCATTATAGTCATTTGATCATCGGTCGAATGGGTATTCCGAAACCGGAAGAACAAGTTGGTATTATTGCCTTAATTATTGAAGGCAGTACCGATCATGTTGGCGCTTTGACCGGTAAATTAGGCAACCTCCCTGGCGTAACCGTAAAATCCGCCCTTACTACCAAAAAAATTAACAAGGGGGACCAACCTCATGATAAAAGCCGATGAACGTACAACCGATGATTTTATCAACGACACGGTAATTGAAACCCTGCTAAACGATGCAGAAACCAAGGCTACTGACGTCAGCTATGTTCGTTCGATCATTACGAAAGCAAAAGAATACCATGGACTGTCTGCTGCTGAAGTAGCTGTATTATTAAAAGTTACCCACCAAGATTTACTCAATGAGCTTTTTGATGCTGCAGCTCAAGTCAAAAAAGCGATTTATGGCAGCCGCATCGTTTTATTTGCTCCACTATACCTTTCAAGTCACTGTATCAATAACTGTACCTATTGTGGCTATCGCAAAGACAACCAAGAACAATTGCGGCGACGTTTAACATTGCCTGAAGTTAAAGAAGAGGTCGAAATTCTCCAATCGCTTGGTCACAAAAGATTAGCACTCGAAGTGGGTGAAGATCCTGTCAACTGCCCTATTGACTATGTGACTGACGCTATTTCTGAGATCTATAAAATTAAAACCCAAAATGGCAGCATTCGCCGTGTCAATGTTAACATTGCAGCAACAACGCTTGATGAGTATCGTAAATTAAAAGCAGCTAATATTGGTACCTATATTCTGTTCCAGGAAACTTACCATCGGCCGACCTACTCAGCTTTACATCCTACGGGTCCAAAACGCGACTATAACTGGCATACTACTGCCATGGATCGAGCTATGCAGGCTGGCATTGACGATGTTGGTATTGGTGTTCTTTATGGTCTGTATGATTACCAGTATGAAACAGTGGCAATGTTTCTTCATGCCGAACATCTTGAAACTACGTTTGGTGTTGGTCCTCATACCATTTCAGTTCCACGGCTGCGGCCTGCTTCCAGTATTGATATCGACAAATTTCCATTTCTGGTCAGTGATGAACAGTTTGAGAAAGTCATTGCCATTATCCGCCTTGCAGTCCCTTATACCGGTATGATTCTGTCCACAAGAGAATCTCCTGAGTTGCGGGATAAACTCATTCATTATGGTATTTCTCAGATTAGTGCCGGATCCTGTACTGGGGTGGGCGGTTATCAGCATGTCTATAAAAACCATGAAAAAGCTAATGGCATGCAATTTGAGACAGGCGATCAACGCTCACCGAATGAAATTATCCGGATGCTATGCGAAAAGAACTTTATTCCAAGTTATTGTACCGCCTGCTATCGCCAAGGACGAACTGGTGATCGGTTCATGAGCTTAGCAAAAACAGGGGAAATTCAGAACGTTTGCCTGCCAAATGCCTTATTAACCTTTAAAGAGTATCTGCTTGATTACGCGGATGACGCAACCAAGCAGGCTGGTGAAGTGTTAATCAATAACAGTATTGCGGATATCCCCCAGGAAAATATCCGTGCTGCAACCATAGAGCGCCTAAAGGAGATTGAAGCCGGACAACGCGATTTCTATTTTTAGCTTCAATACAATTTGATGTAGAAGTACATAAGAAATAATGAGCCAGGTGGTATCCACTTGGCTCATTTATTTTTTAACTTCACGGATTGTCTTGTGCCTGAGCTTGAATCGCAGTAAGTGCAATAACACCAATAATATCTTCAGCTTTACAGCCTCGTGACAAATCGTTTATTGGCTTTGCCAAGCCCTGGGTAATCGGCCCATAAGCTTGCGCTTTACCCAGCCGCTCAGTAAGCTTGTAGCCAATATTACCTGCATTTAGATCAGGGAATATCAACACATTGGCTTGTCCAGCTACTGAACTCTTGGGTGCTTTTAATTGAGCTGTGGCTGCAACCAAGGCTGCATCGACCTGTAATTCACCATCAATCCGTAAATCAGGTGCTTTTTGTTGTGCCAGTAAAGTAGCCTGCCGCACTTTCTCGGTAAGCACGCTGTTTGCGCTGCCATAGGTAGAATAAGATAACATGGCAACAATGGGCTCAATACCCAGCAAGTTTTTCATCGTGTGTGCTGAAGCAATTGCAATTTCTGCAAGCTGCTCAGCATTCGGATTTTCATTGAGAGCACAGTCCGAAAACAAGAACACGCCCTCATGTCCATAGTCACATTGCGGAACTTCCATAATAAAGAAAGAAGACACTAAGCTTGTACCTGGCGCTGTCTTAATAATTTGCAACACAGGCCTTAAGGTATCTGCTGTTGAATGAATAGCACCGGAAACCATGCCATCTGCATCATTCTGTTTGATCATCATAATTCCAAAATATACTGGATCGGTTAATAATTCACGAGCTTGCTCGATAGTAAGCCCTTTGGATTTTCTTAATTCATAAAATCGGGTAATATATTCTTCACGCTTCTCGGCTGTTTCAACGTCCACGATAGTCACCTGCGATAGGTCAATGCTGCCTGCTGTCTGTAAAATCCCCGCTTTATTACCAACTAAAATAATGTCTGCCAGACCTTCCTGAGCTGCAGCACTGGCGGCTGTTAACACCCTGATATCAGTCGCCTCCGGTAAAATAATTTTCTTTTTTACTGACTTTGCTTTTTGCTTCATCCCTGCAATAAAACTCACATTTACCCCTCCGCACTCTTAATCGCATCATTCTAAAATTTTGAAGGTTAAACCCATCTGGAATAAGTAAATTATAGCATAGGATGAGCAAATCCTGGCAAGTACGAACTTAGACACCAGTTTAGAAACCTGAATGGAATTTGACTTAAATAAATTGGCAAACCAGCATAATACCAGTTTGCCAATTTATCTGTTCATTTTGGGAAATACTAATAATATCGGAGTTTCCTATATTATAAAGGATTAAACTGTTATAATGATTGATATGAGTCCATAGGAGCAGGTGATTATTTGAAGCGTATTACCACTGTCGTGTTAGTCCTGATTATATTAATCTACGGGATCGAAAAAAGTGATCTAACCAGATTAAGCCAGTTTAAGCCAATGATCGGGATAGCAACTGAAGCAAATGAATACATTCTAACCTGGACTAAGGCGCCATACCCTGCTTACTATGAAGTAGAAGTCTTAACGACAGCACCTAAAAACAATGAATATAGGGCAGCAGCAACCGAGCGTATTGTCAGTTATCGAACCTGGAATAATCGCCTGACTCTGGATCAAAGCTTTCCCTTTAAAACCTATTGGCGTGTCTCCGCCCATGGTCTTTTCAGCCATCCATTGGGAATTTACTCAGATTACATCAATTTAGCCCAGGTAACTGGAGCAACTGCTGAAGACTTTTCTAAATATAAGCCAACAGCAACCTCACCCTATCCAAATCATGCACCTGCCTCAAGTCAGCCAATGCTTACCTGGACTGTCATTCCTGGTGCTGTCTATTACGAAATTGAACTATTAAGTGCACCACCGGAAAATCCAAATGGTATTCTGCCATCAGAACATCAAGTTTTCAGCTCTAAAGAAGTTTTTACGAATGGCTACAACGCAGATTTATCAAATTACCCAGGCAGTTTTTTATATTGGCGAGTACGTGCTCTTGATAACAACGATAATCCAGTTGGTGTGTTTTCGGATGCGGCAGAACTGTTTATTAACCATTCTTTAAACACAACACTAAAACCGTTTCCAAATTGCTGGTTCAATATAGCGAACATGGCAACACCGCTTTATCCTGTATATTCCTGGATTCCAATTATCGGCGCAGAGCACTACGAAGTCGAAATTCTGAGTCAGGCTCCGGAAAATCCTAACGGTACGACACCATCGGTCTATCGAATTTGGAGCAAAGAAGTAACCCACGCTTTAGACTGTTATGATGAGATCGCACGGATTATCCCAGGAACCTATTTTTGGCGGGTACGTGCTTTTGATGGATTGGGTACCCCCATTGGCGTATTCTCTGATGCTATGCCTTTTCAGGTTGATCTCAGCAAAGGAAACTATGCTGCAACTTTTGGTGATAGTATTACACATGGCGGCGGAGCAATTTCCTATTCACCAGCGGATTGGGAATACAGCTTCCAGTCCTACCTTAACTTTCCGACCGTCAATTTAGGTAAAAGCGGTGACACCGCAGCAACCATGTTAGCGCGTTTTGACCATGATGTTCTCCCCTATAGACCAAAATTTCTTATTATCTTAGGCGGTACAAACAGTCTTCGCGGTGGTGTCCCGGCTAGTGAAGTTATTAGTGATTTAGCAAGTATTCGCGATAAATGTCTGGCTAATGGCATCAGACCGATTTTTCTGACATTACCGCCTATTAACCCGGCAGCCATTGACCGTACCTTTAAAGAAGACACTGCAGCAAACTGGCATGCTGAGTTTGACACTGTAAATCGTTTTATTCGCCAACAACGCTACTTTATCGACCTAGAGCCCTACTTTGTTGATGTCAACCGTGAACTAGCTGACCATTACGCCATCGATGGACTTCATCCTGATATTGAAGGTAAAAAATTAATGGCTCATATTATCAACGCTCATTGGGAGAAAGTGACGCGCTGAGTAATGCGTCGCGGCGCAGCTTAGCCGTACTGAAAAATCCATGGACTGCCTGACGATTTTCTTGTTGAATTGCCGTAATGACCTGGTCAATAATAGATTGTAAATTACTTAGGCTATTAATAATATCCTCCGAGTTTGTCATGCAAATATCGGCCCACATATCGGCATTTGAAGAAGCGATACGCGTGGTATCACGAAATCCGCCTCCAGCCAATTTCAAGTTATTCTCAAGATCATCAGGTCTTAAGCCGATTAAATGCACCAGGGCAGCTGCCGCTACATGGGGCACATGGCTGATTACTGCCGCACAATGATCATGCTGCGCTAATTCCATGTCAGTTAGCTGAGCTCCTGTACAAGCCAATAAAGTACGGATTGTCTGAACTGCCGCCATGGAACGAGAAGTCTCAGGAATAATAATGTACCACTTGTTTTTGAATAAATCTTTATCAGCTGCCGTGATCCCGCTCTGTTCACTGCCGGCCATCGGATGACCGGCAACATAATGAACATCTGCTGGTAATAATGCTGTTAACTGGTCACATAAATATCTTTTGGTGCTTCCCACATCAGTGATAATTGTACCTGATTTCAAATAAGGCAGTATTTGTTGTACAACTGGTACAATTTGCAATACAGGAGTACATAAGAAGATAATATCAGCCTGACCTATTGCCGTGCCATACTCATGAGTACACTGATCAACAATACGATGTGCAAGCGCATACTGGATTGTTTCCTGGTTACTATCTACTCCGGTAATCGTTACATTTAAGCCATAATGATTTTTAATCGCCAGACCAAGTGACCCGCCAATTAACCCTAGTCCAATTATAGTAACTTTTAGATTTTTCATTTCACACTTTTTCCCATAAGCTGCGAAATTGCGCCAATCTCGTTCATTAGCAAATGGAAGTTCTCTGGTGTCAATGATTGACTGCCATCACATAACGCCTCTGCAGGATTTGGATGAACCTCAATCATTAACCCGTCAGCACCAGCGGCAACGGCTGCTCTAGCCATCGGCCTCACCATTTTCCAGACTCCTGTTCCGTGGCTAGGATCTACAATGACCGGCAAGTGACTCAGCGTTTTGACAGCTGCCACTGCACTTAAATCTAAGGTGTTACGGGTATAAGTTTCAAAGGTGCGAATACCGCGCTCACACAAAATGACATTGTAATTCCCTTCACTCATAATGTATTCTGCAGCATTTAACCATTCGCTAATGGTAGCCGATAAGCCGCGTTTTAACAGGACCGCTTTATCGGTTCTGCCCACGGTTTTTAATAAGTTGAAATTTTGCATGTTTCTGGCACCAATCTGTAAAACATCAGCATATTGACTGACAGTATCGACAGAAGAGGAGTCAACGACTTCGGTTACAACTTTTAAACCTGTTTTTTCACGGGCTTCAGCAAGCATCTCTAAGCCTTTGACTTCCAACCCTTGAAAAGCATAGGGAGAAGTTCTTGGCTTATAGGCTCCTCCCCGTAAAAACTGAGCGCCAGCTGCTTTGACAATACTGGCAGCTTCTAATAGCTGTTCCAGACTTTCAACTGCGCAAGGGCCTGCCATAATGCCTAAATGCGGACCACCCACCAGGGTGCCTTGAACATTTACAATGGTATCTTCCTGTTTAAACTCCCGACTGACCAGTTTATAACTTTCAGTAACCGAAACAGACTTTTCAACACCTGGGAAAACATCCATTGGCAGCTTCGCAATCAGTTTCTTATCACCAATGACACCAATAATTGTGCGGGATTCTCCTTGTGATAAATGAACTTGTAAGCCAGCCTCAATCAGTTTTTTCGTAACAACATCCACATCGTTTTGAGTTGCTTTGGGTCGCATAACAATAATCATATCCATGACCTCCCTTAAATTTTTCTTAAAAATGAATGCAAAAAATCCCGTCCCCTAAATCAGGGACGGGATTAACATATACCCGTGGTACCACCCTGCTTGCTTTTGGCAAGCCGCTCATTTCAAGTACACTACGATACTCTAGCCTAAGATAACGGAGGCGCTCCGGCACGGTCTACTCACAAAGTTTTCAACCTGCTGCTTACAGGTGTATTTCACTCAGTACGTTTACCAGGTTACACCACCCCCTGGCTCTCTGTAAAACGCCGCTGACCTACTTTTCCTGTTCATCGCATTTAATTGTTATTGACGTTAAATATATCAGAGATCAGATTATATTGTCAATATATTTTTTCTTGAAAATTATGTTAAAATAAATATAATCAAATTTTAATCCAGTAAAAAAGGAGTGCTTATCCATGACATGCCTGAAATTTCTTGGCCATGCCTGTTTTCAGTTGATTCACGAAAATACGTCCATCATTTTTGATCCCTTTTTAACGGATAACCCCTTTAGCATTGCTCAACCTCAAGATATCCAGTGTAACTACATTCTTGTTTCTCACGGACATCACGACCACTTAGGAGATGCCATTCAGCTAGCAAAGCAAAATGATGCCACAGTCATTGCAACAGCTGAAATAGCTGGGCTATGTGGAAAACAAGGCTGTAAAACCCACGCCATGCATATTGGCGGTAAACATACCTTTGATTTTGGTTATGTTCGCATCACTCCTGCCTTTCATGGAGCCGGAGTAGAAGGTGGTCACGCTTGTGGCTTTATCGTCAATTTCTTCGGTAGATTTATCTACTTTGCAGGCGATACTTCGCTATTTGGCGATATGGCTTTACTTGGACGTTTGGAAAAAATTGATTATGCGCTGCTCCCTATCGGTGACAATTATACCATGGGTCCTAGCGATGCCGTAGAAGCTGCTGCCCTGTTAAAACCAAAAACGGTGATACCGATGCATTACAATACCTGGCCAGTTATTGCCCAATCGCCGCTAGAATATAAGCAAGCCGTTGAGCAACAATTGTCCATTTCGGTACATATTATGAACCCAGGTGAAACATTAGCAATCTGAAAGGTCTACCTCAATCTAAAATCCCCGTATCATATGATACGGGGATTTTGTACTATACTTAAACCTATATTTTTCTTACCATAGCGGTTTCATCACAATTAGGAAACTTAGGACAGTTAATACATTCCTTCCAAACCTTATGCGGAAGTTCTTCTTTAGCAACCTCATTAAAGCCAAGTTTACCAAAAAAGCCAGGCTGATAAGTTAAAGTAAATAATGTTTTTACGCCAAGCTCTCTGGCTTCTACCACCAGCGATTCAACAATATTTCTTCCAACACCTTGCTTGGTGACTTCCGGTGCAATGGCCATGGCCCGTATTTCAGCTAGCTCTTCCCAAACCAAATGAAGTGCGCCTACACCGACTACGATATTATTGCTTTCAGCCACTATCATATCGCGCAGCGTTTCATAAAGAACATTTCGCGAACGAGGTAACATAAGTCCTTTGTCAGCGTAATCATTAATTAACTTATGAATGGATTCTACATCTTTAAAAGTTGGCTTACGATAAATCATTCATGCTCCTCCTCGCATTTTCTTCGCTGTATAATTATAATCAAATAAAAATATTTATGCAAGCGAATATTAAGAACTCTTATTGAAGCTTGGACACAAATTCGCTAAAGGGCATTTCTCACAAGCCGGTACCCGAGCTTTACAAACTAAGCGGCCGTGCCATATGAGCCAATGGTGAGCCTCACTCCATTTTTCCCGAGGAATTGCTTTCATTAATCCTTGTTCTACTTCTAATGGTGTCTCCCCTACTGCCAGCTTTAACCGATTTGAAACTCTAAATACATGAGTATCCACAGCGATGGCTGGAATGTCAAAAAGCTGACTGATGATTACATTGGCTGTCTTACGGCCAACTCCAGGAAGCTTGATAAGTTCTTCAAAACTTGCCGGCACTTCGCCTTTATATTCGTGACATAGGACTCTGCATGTCTCCAGAATATTTTTGGCTTTACTCCGGAAAAGACCACAATCACGAATATGCTGCTCAAGCTGGGATTGAGTAAGCTCAAGTATTTTGGCTGGCGTATTATATTCAGCAAATAATCGTGCCGTAATAATATTGACCCGGGTATCGGTACATTGCGCAGACAGAATAACAGCAATTAATAGCTCAAAAGGAGTAGAATAATTAAGTGCAGTCGTTGTGTTTTCATAATTTTGAGCCAACACTTCCAGCATCTGATTTTTAATAGCCTTTGTAATTCGCATGGTTGCCACTCCCATTATCATTAGTCTCATCGTTTAACTTAAACAAAACAGGCCAGTATCCTTGATACCAGCCTGTCCCATTATTTTTATTTTTTCTACAGAAATGAATATTTATCCGCTGCATCTCGCAGCTAACTGCTACAAGCCATCCCAAATCAATTTGCTAATTGGTCAAGCTCCGAATAGGTGCCGGTATTCTTCCCCCACGAGCAATAAACGCTTCTGAGCTGAATTTATTGACTTTGAGAATAGGGCTATAGCCAAGCAGACCACCAAACTCAACATTGTCGCCAACTTTCTTGCCTGGAACCGGAATAATTCTCACCGCAGTTGTTTTGTTATTGATCATACCAATAGCTGCTTCATCCGCAATAATCCCTGAAATGGTTGCTGCAGTAGTGTCGCCCGGAACGGCAATCATATCCAAGCCTACAGAACAGACACAAGTCATAGCTTCCAGCTTTTCAAGTGTTAAGCTGCCGCATTCGACAGCAGCAATCATTCCCGCATCTTCACTGACTGGTATAAAGGCCCCACTGAGTCCGCCAACATGCGATGAAGCCATCAGCCCGCCCTTTTTCACAGCATCATTGAGCAAAGCTAGCGCGGCGGTAGTACCAGGCGCGCCACAGCTTTCCAAACCCATTTCCTCAAGGATATGAGCTACGCTGTCACCCACTGCCGGAGTTGGTGCTAAAGACAAGTCAATAATGCCAAAAGGAACACCTAATCGACGTGAAGCCTCCTGCGCCACTAATTGTCCAACCCGGGTAATTTTAAATGCTGTTTTCTTAATCGTTTCAGCAACTGCGCTAAAATCAGCTCCCTTAATATCCTCTAATGCCCGTTTCACAACCCCAGGGCCACTAACACCGACATTAATGACTTTGTCAGGCTCCCCGACACCATGAAAAGCACCAGCCATAAAAGGATTATCTTCCGGAACATTTGCAAAAACTACTAATTTGGCACAGCCTAAAGCGTCACGATCTCGTGTTAATTCAGCTGTCCGCTTGATGATCTCACCCATTTCACGGACACAATCCATATTAATACCCGCCTTAGTTGAGCCAAGATTGACCGATGAACATACTCTATCCGTTGTTGCTAAAGCTTGCGGTATCGAATTAATGAGAATTTTATCACCTGGAGTATAACCTTTCTCAACTAACGCCGAAAAACCGCCAATAAAATTTACGCCTACTGCTTTAGCAGCTGCGTCAAGTGCCTCAGCTACAGGTACATAGCTGTCAGTCCGGCAGCTTTCAGCAGCAATGGCTATCGGGGTTACCGAAATACGTTTGTTGATAATTGGAATACCATATTCAGCTTCGATATCTTCCCCAGTTTGAACAAGATACTCAGCAGAACGGGTAATCTTATCGTAGATATTTTGACAAAATTGTTTGATATTCGGATGAGCACAATCCCGCAAACTAATCCCCATGGTAATTGTCCGCACATCAAGCTTGTTTTCAGCTATCATCCGGTTCGTTTCTAAAATATCCTGTATTGTTAACATCAATTATAAGCCTCCATTATAAAATTGACTTTCGCTGTCAATCTGTGCTTAGCGAAAGCCACAATAATACTTCCTGCATTGAGTACTCAAGAAGTTAAATACGATGCATGATCTGAAAAATATCTTCATGTTGGACTTTAATATCTAAATTAATCTCCTCGCCTTTCTCCCTCAACAATTGCTGTAAATCCTTTAAGCTAATCTTGCCTGACGTCATATCTGCAATCATAACCATGTTGAAAAACCCATCAACGATATTTTGGTTTATATTTAAGATGTTTACATTCTTCTCTGCCAGGATATTGCTAACCATTGCAATGATTCCCACCCGGTCTTGTCCAACAATTGTAATTACGATCTTCATTAATGTCCACTCCTTATATTTAGCAAGATAACGACACATTGAACAGGTGTTACGTTTAGACAAAATTGCCCTGAAACAAAAGCTAGATACAGTTTTTGTTTCTGTTCCAAAAACATTTGTAACATCTGAAAAGATTATCGATTTATATTTATTATACGTAAATTGTAGCAAAAGCCAAGGTTTTTTCGCAATGTTTTTATTTTCTGATAATGTGCACAGTAATAATGAATGAAATATTTAGGACTCTAATCTGCTTTCAGAAAAATGCTAGCTCAAAAGCTGCTTATATTTCTGTTTGCAGACTTGAGTCCCTTTGTTTAAGTTTAAGTTTAGATTTATTTATGAAGTAAATATTCATAGGCAATCAAAGCAGCTTTAGACCCATCACCAGCTGCAATAACAATCTGCTTATCGATGCCATCAGTTACATCGCCTGCTGCAAAAATACCTGGTACATTGGTGCGGCAACGACTGTCAACGATGATTTCCTTACGCTGATTTAAGACCAAAAGGTCTTCAACGAATTCTGTGTTTGGTTTTAATCCAATTTCAACAAAAATTCCTTGAACCGCTAAGTCAGTTTCTTCACCACGGTCTGTTTTGGCGACAATAAATTTCTCTACAGCACGATTGCCTTGTACTGATTTCGAAATATAGCCAAGCAATTCAATGACATTCTTTGCTTGGCGCAGTTTGTCAATAATAATTGGATCAGCACTATATTTATTGCGGGTAACTAGATAAACCTTCTCAGCTACACCACTTAATTCATAAGCAGCCTGCAATGCTGAATTTCCACCACCGACAACAGCTACTGTTTTATTGGTAAATAGCGGTCCGTCGCAGGTTGCACAATAGCTAACACCACGACCGGTAAACTCAACTTCCCCAGGTACTTCTAAACGACGCGGCCGTTTGCCGGAAGCAATAATAATGGCTTTTGTTGCATAAGTATTAGCATCACTTATTACACTAAAGGTACCATCAGCATGAGGCGTTATTGTTTTAACTTCTTCATACTTTATATTATCGGCGTGACGTCTGGCCTGTTCATCAAATTTCTCCATTAGTTCTGGGCCGGTTATAAACTGATAGCCCATATAATTTTCAATATCCATCGTCCACATGGGCTGTCCGCCAAATTCTTTAGTAAGCACTACTGTATCTAACTTTTTTCGAGCAGCATACACAGCTGCCGTCAATCCAGCCGGCCCGCCCCCAATGATCACAATATCATGCATTTTTATCACCCTTTTTATCTATTCTGGCGATAATAGGCATAAGTGAGTTCTTCTTCATTTTGTACAGTTCGTCCTGAGGTTACATCGGCTACAAATAAAGTATGGGTACCGACGTCTGTCGTTTTCTCAGGAATGATCTGTGCCTCGAGATAAGCGATACAGTCACGTAAGATCGGACATCCGTTAGCTGCCGGTAAATAGTCAACCTCGGCAAATTTGTCAGATTTACGCCCTGATCGATGTCCAAAATGTTTTATTGCTGGCATATGCTCACGGCCTAAAATCGAAATGGCAATAACACCACTATACTCTATGTAGTCGTGAGTCAAATTGTTCTTATTCACGCAAACTGCAATTCGCGGCGGATTATCGGTAAGCTGAAATACAGTATTTGCACACATGCCATTATGTTTATTTTCCTTAATTGATGTAATTATATACAAACCGTAACTGATCTTATTTAAAGCGGCTCGCAGAGTGTTCAAATCCGTATCCGCAATGACCTGCAAATCCAACTCTGAATATTTTTCTTCCAATAATACAAAAAGTTCTTTCCCTACGCCGCATAACGGGCAACTTTCCGGCGGTTCATCACCTGTATGAATATAATCGCAAACAGTGCATTTCCAGCGCTTAATTGCAGTTGATTGTCTATTTACACCATTGTTCTTTATCATGAACTCTTCCGGCCCTACACCGCAAATTGGGCACGTCTCTGGCGGTGCCTCACCTTCATGTTCATAACCACAGACCATACATCGCCATACCTTCATATCTTGCAGCCCCTTTTGCCCATTATTTGAAACAAATCACTTTATATATTGATCTATTCTAATGATACTTTATTCTTATTATAAAACCCTGCCATATTGATCAGATTCTTAAAAATAGCTAAGTCAGGAAAAATACTGATTTTTTCTGCTATTGTGGCAGGAGAGAGCATTCATTTAGTGAATTTTTTAAAGAGAGCTATATTAGGAGGGTTTTAACATGCGTTCTCTTGGATTTGTTGATGGAAAGATCATCGATTTAGCTGAAAATGCAGTACCGCTTGAAGACCGAGGCCATCAATTCGGCGATGGAATCTATGAAGTAACAAAGGTCTACAATGGTAAGTGTTTTGCTTTAAACAGGCATATAGAAAGAGCTTATCGTTCCTTACGCGAACTAAAGATCCCTGCAGTTTACACTTATGAAGAGTTTGAAGAACTGCACAATTTACTCATTAATGAAAGTGATATTCAAGAAGGTGCCATTTATCTACAAATTACTCGCGGCGTTGCTCCACGAGCACACGGTTTTCCTGATAATGTCGTTCCCCGCCTAACCATGTCGATTAGGCCAACTGTTTCAAATGCGAACTTGTTGGAATCAGGGGTGAAGGGACTGTTGATCCCAGATGAAAGGTGGTTGCGTTGTGACATAAAGTCTCTGAATTTGCTTGGTAACATTCTTGGAAAGCAGAAAGCTAAAGAAGCCGGCTGCTTTGAGGCCATTCAAATCCGTGACGGCATTGTTACAGAAGGAACGAGCAGTAACTTTTTTATTGTCAAAGACGAAATTCTTTGGACTCATCCTGCCTCCAATCTGATTCTTAAAGGTGTTACCCGTTCGATTATTATTGATGAGCTTGCTCCTGCATTGAATTTAACAGTGTTAGAAAAAACCTTTAGTCCAGAATTTATTCAAAAGGCAGATGAAGCCTTTATATCAGGCACTACGTCAGAAATCATGCCAATAATCGCTTTTGGAAGTGTTCCTGTAGGCAATGGTAAAGTTGGCTCGATCACCAGAAAGTTACAGCAAGCTTACCAGTCACTTGTTGCGCAAGAATGCGGCCAGTAGTTCCTGTAGTTCTTATCCCCAATGCACAGTTTTTACAACTGCATTGGGGTTTTTTGATTGACTCGGCTTAGTTGACTGTATGTGCGGTTTATGATAATATTTCTTGAATAACCTTTAAGGAGGACGATTATAATATGATGACCCCTGAAATTATTGCCCGTATTAATGCCCTGGCAAAAAAACAGCGCGAATGCGGTTTAACTCCGGAAGAATGTATCGAGCAAGCCAAACTTCGCCGGATATATATTGATAACATTAAAGAACA